>DFCM01000076.1 GCA_002366995.1 bacterium UBP3_UBA3054
ACGGCGCTCTTCATCTGACCTTTCTCGTCATAACTGAATTTGACCGTCAGCTTGTTAGCTTCGTCTTTCATTTCCCAGTCGCCGACGCGCAATCCGCCCTTCATCTCGCCCCTTAATTCCGAACCGTTCTCGGGGTCTTTAAGCTCCCAGATCCCGCAGCGCTCGCCCTTTTTGAAGTTGCCCCTTGATATTACGGTGCCGTCCGGCGCGTACATGTAGCTCGAGCCTTCCTGGAGGCCTCCTTTGTAGTAGGTCGTGGCGGCGAGATATCCGTTGGTGCCGTACTGGGTCCAAAGGCCCTCCTCCTTGCCGTTAAGGTACGAGCCCGTGCCGGCAAGCGTCCCGGTTTGGTGGTAGCGCTTCCATTCGCCCGTCGCCAGGCCCTTCTCGTCAAATTCGCCTTCCGAGGAGCGTTTCCCGTTCTCGTGGTAGTAGACCCAGAAGCCGGATCTCAGGTCGTTTTTCATCTCGCCTTCGGCCTTTATCCTGGTGTTCGGGTAGAAGAAGTACCAGTAGCCTACTCTCTTGTCTTTCAGCGTGAAGCCGTGGACCAGAAGATTGCCGTTGGGGTAATTGGCGGAGACTTCCTCCGCGCCCTCGGGAGGAGCGACCGGTTTCGGCATGCGCATCGGCTCCTGCGAAGGGGCTTTCAAAGGAGGCTTCTTGGCTTCAGCTTCACCAAGAAGCGCCGCCGCGTCGAAGTCCTCCCTTGTGGGAGCGTCCTTCGCGAACGCCAAATTGACGCAGAGGCAAAGGCAAATAAAGAGTGTAAGTTTATTCAGCATAACCGTCGTAAAGCTGTATTTCGTTAAAGCGGGAGCGCTGCCAGTTCAGGGTCTGGATGCACTGCAGCTTGATCTCGCTCACTTCCTGTCTGTCGAATTTATAGACGTATTTTTCCTTAGTCGCTTTGTGGTCGTCCTTCTTGCCGACTTCCTTCCATTCGCCGTTAGGGCCTTTCACGCTGACGACAAAACGCTGCCAGTCGCTTCCGTCGCTGAAGGGATAAAGGACGACCGTGTCGGCTTCCTTAGGTTCTTTCATCTTGACTATCGCTTCGCCTTCGTTCTTCTTGTAGCTTTCCCAGCCATTGTGGCGGTTTACTAGGCCGTCCGTCAGATAATAGCCGTCGCAGTCGAGGTAGCATTCCGCTTCCACCGGCTGATGATAAGCCAGGTTCTTGATTCTCGGGTCAAAAGTCGTGAAGATGCTGGCCGGCAGACCTTCGCTGTTTCTTAAGTTCGGCTGGTCGGTCAGGCCTCTGCCGTAGCTCACGTACTTGATCTCGGTGAGCTCGGCGCTCGTCAAAGTCACTTCGTTCTTGCCGGTGATCTCGGCTACAGCGTCGACGAACTTGCCGTCCGGTCCCGCGACCTTGAAGAGGTCGGGATCGTTGCCGTCGCTTGTCTTCAGTCCGTCGTAAACGTTGCTGAAATAGACCTTCGCTTCCGCGCTGCCTAAGACGACCTTTTCCATAATGGGACTGTAGGGCTTCAGATCCTCCTGGCCGTAAACTTCCTTGAGCGCGAGGTCGGAGAGCCTCTCCGTCAGCTGGCGTTTCTTCTTCGGATGGATGTCGCCGAGATCGTCGACCAGGTCGTAGCTAAGCGCTATGCCGGTCTTGGGGATGTCCAGGGCCTTCATTTGGGCGTCTATGATGTCGGGCCTGTTCTGGTACACCCCCGAGTGCGCCCAGGGGGCTATTTGGACGTAATAGAAGGGCAGCTCCTCGCCCCAGAGCTTGCGCCAGCCTTCCACCAGGGCGTGCATCTTGTAGTAATACGCGCGGGCGCAGGCGCGCTCAATGACCTCGTACTCGCCCTGGTACCAGAGGAAGCCTTTTATGGTGTAGGGAACCAAGGGCGCGATCATGGCGTTGTAGATGGCGCAGGGGTCGCTTGAACCGGGGTCCTCCGGGAAGGAGGGAGCGTATTTGATCTCGTTGTGGCCGGAGGCGAGTTTGCCTTTCAGATCGTTGATCCAGTTCTGGGAATTCTGGATGAACCATCTGGCCTTGTCGAGATACTCTTTCCTCTCTTTGTAGAAGGTGTCCGAATTGCCTTTCACCTGGGGATATTCGTCGAAAATTTCAGGCGGGATGTAAGCCCTGATCGGCGTGCCGCCCCAAGAGCTGTTGATGACGCCGACCGGAACTTTCAGTTCGGCTCTCAGTCTCTGCGCGAAAAAATAAGCGATGGCGCCGAAACCGTTGAAGGCGCCTTCCCGCACGACTTCCGGGGAACAGACCTTCCAACTGGCGTCGATGTCGGTGGCGACAAGATACCGAGCCCTGACCTTCGGCTCGAAGACTCTGATCATGGGGTCGGTCGCGGTTTTTATTTCTTCCTCGCCGTTCTCGACGGCGCCCAATCCCATCTCCATGTTGGATTGTCCGGAGCAGAACCAGACTTCGCCGACCAAGACGTCATTGTATTCCAGCTTCTCGCCTTTGCTTGATTTTATCGTCAGCGTCTGCCCTTCGCTTACGACCGGCATAGGATCGAGATCAACTCTCCACAAGCCTTCGTTTGAAACGGTCGTCTGTTTCGTCTGGTCCATGAATGAGACTTCTACGGTGGAACCCTTCGTCCCTTGTCCCCAGACAGCCACGGGTTTCCCCTGCTGAAGGACCATGTGGTCGGAAAATACGGTCGAAGTGGAAAGAGGCTGCGTGCCTAAGGCGACGCCGATGGAAACAAGAAAAGCGAAGAAAGCCTGCATATGATCCCCTAATTTTGGAAGGTTATTGTTATCTTCTATATTTTAGCAAAAAAACACGCTTCTCTTAATAAAAAAAGCCCTTGTCATCAGGCTTTCGGGAAAGTCTCCGGGAAGTTTTCTTCCAGCATGTCGACGATGAGAAGATCCCAGCTGAAAAAGCCGCCTTCCTTGCCTTTGTTCATGTCGGCGTCGGGCGCCAGTCCGCCTCCGCACTCCGCACAGTAGTTCTCGTGCAGACTGCCGCAGTTGTGCAGGTCTTT
>DFCM01000115.1 GCA_002366995.1 bacterium UBP3_UBA3054
TATTCCGGCTGCCGGACGAAAGTGAGCCGCGAGCAGCTTCCCGGCCGCTACGACCTTTACGTCAGGGACACCAACGCGAAAAAGACCGGTGCGGAGATCTATCCTCCCAGCTGCGTGGAGTTCGTCAAACAGTATGACGAAGCCGGTTTCAGGATCTTCATGTTCCGGGTCTACCCGATCGTCTGCCAGCCCGCGGACGGCACCGTCATGCGCGTTATCAGTCTTCAGATGGTGGTCTCCTGCAAAGGCGAGGACCGCTACGAGAACGTGCCGATGGACGACCTCATCAGAGTCAAACGCAAAGTCATGAACCCGAAAGCCTTGGAAAATCTGGTCGCCTCGGTTAAAGTCAGTCCCAAGAAAGGCTTGAGCATTGAGAAAGAAGGCTTTGCCGTTAGCCGCGACAAAGGCCGGAACGTTTTCGCGGAAAATGCCCCTAAGAACAAGTGGCGCAAGGACGAATCCGGCTCTAATTCCGCCGACGGCAACCTGATAGAAGCTCTTAAGCAAAACAACATCACGATAGAAGACGGCAGCGTGATGTTCTCTCCCATCCAATTCTGATTTTGGCCCAAAATTGCCAAAAATTGGCCGTTTTTGGCCCGATATTTGCAAAATCTGCCCTGATTTCATAAAATATCCTAAATAATAACGGAGTTATTCATTTTATGGATATCAAAGAAATCAAACATTTTCTCAAACTGATGGACGCCTACGGCCTCTGCGAATTCACTTTCGAGAACGCCGACGGCAAGATCTCTTTGAAGAGACCTCAGGGCGGAGCCCCATCCCAGGATTACGCTACTCTGAAGGTCTCTCCGGAGGAGGTTTTAAATTCCATCCCGGAACCGAGCGTACAAAAGCCGGCGCCAGAACCGAAGGCTGCGCAGCCCAAAGCTGAAGCCAAGACGGAAAGCGACCTCGTTCCCATCAATTCTCCCATGGTCGGCACATTCTACGCCGCCGCCAGCCCGGACAGCCCGCCGCTCGTCACGGAAGGCCAGGCTGTAAGCGAGGAAACAACGGTGGCCGTTATCGAATCCATGAAGATCATGAGTGAGATCAAGGCGGAAACAAGAGGCGTCATTGCCAAGATCTGCGTTGGAAACGGTCAGCCGGTGGAATTCGGCCAGACACTCTTCTTAGTGCGCCCGGAATAGAAAAATGTTTCGCAAGATACTTATAGCCAACAGGGGCGAGATCGCGTTAAGAGTGATCCGCGCCTGTCGGGAAATGGGTATAGCAAGCGTGGCGGTCTTCAGCGAAGCCGACAGGAATTCGCTGCACGTCAGATACGCCGACGAAGCTTACTGCATAGGCAGAGCCCCGGCTTCCGACAGTTACCTGAACATTCCCCGCATCATCGCGGCCTGCGAAGTTTCCGACGCTGACGCCGTGCATCCCGGCTACGGCTTCCTTTCCGAGAACGCCCATTTCGCCGAGATCATCAACTCCTGCGACATGACTTTCATCGGCCCCACCAGCGAAGCCATCTCCGCCCTGGGCGACAAAGCCAACGCGAGGGACCTGGCCGTAAAGCACAATGTTCCCGTCGTGCCGGGAAGCGACGGCCCCGTCAACGATTACGCTTCGCTTCTTAGGGAAGCGACAAGAATAGGCTACCCCATCATCGTGAAAGCTTCCGCCGGCGGCGGCGGACGCGGCATGCGCGTCGTCAGGAACGAGGAAGAGCTTCAGAAAGCCTTCGAGACCGCGAGGAAGGAAGCGGAAGCGGCCTTCGGCAATCCCGAAGTTTACATCGAGAAATTTTTGGAAAGATCCCGCCATGTGGAAGTCCAGATCCTGGCTGACAAGGACGGGACCTGCGTCCACCTTGGCGAGCGCGACTGCACCATGCAGAGAAGGCACCAGAAGCTTTTGGAAGAATCGCCTTCTCCCATAGTCGACGAAGCGCGCCGCAAAGAAATGGGCGAAGCGGCCTGCCGCATTGCCCTGGCCGCGAATTACGTGGGCGCCGGCACGGTGGAATTCATTGTCGACGAAGACACCAACGAATATTACTTCATGGAAATGAACGCCCGCGTTCAGGTCGAGCACGGCGTCACGGAGATGGAAGCCGACGTGGATATAGTCAGGCGCCAGATCATGGTTGCTGCGGGCGAACCTCTCGGGCTTTCCCAGGAAGACATACGTTTGAGCGGCTGGACCATCGAATGCCGCATAAACGCTGAGGATCCGGAGCACGACTTCCGTCCTAATCCCGGAAAGATCACGACTTATAATCTGCCCGGAGGCCCGGGCGTCAGAGTCGATTCGATCGCTTACGCCGGCTACGAGATCTCGCCTTACTACGATTCCATGGTGGCGAAACTGATGGTCCATTCGAGAGACCGCATAGCGGCAATCAGGCGCATGCTGAGGGCGCTTGACGAATTCGAGATCGGCGGCATCAAGACGACGATACCTCTCTTCAAAAATCTTCTGAAGCAGCCCGCCTTCATAAGGGGCGACCGATACAACACCAACTTCGTCGAGGAGTGGCTCAAGAAGCAATGATCGACCTTCACCTTCACAGCATATATTCCGACGGCACCAGCACGCCTAGGGAATTGGTCGAGCAGGGAGTAAGGCTCGGTCTCAGGGCCATAGCCCTGACGGATCACGACACTGTGAATGGCATCGACGAATTGTCCGCCGCCGCGAAAGAGCATCGGATGGATTTCATTCCCGGCGTGGAATTGTCCGCCGGCACCTTCTCACTAAGGAAAGACCATCAGAAGGAAGTGCACATCCTTGGTTATTTCCCGAGGTGGGACGACAAACTCAAGTCCGCCCTGGAGCCCTTGCGCCAGGTACAGTCCTGGAGAGAGGAACGCAACCGCTCGATCGTTGAGAAATTGCGGAGCTATCACGTCCCCGTGACATACGAGGAGCTGGTCGAGCTGGCCGGCAGCAACAACGTCGGCCGTCCGCATTTCGCTCATTGGCTCATCGAGAACGGCTACGCCCACACCGTCAGCGAGGCGTTCCAGCAGTTCCTGACTCCGGGCGCTTTGACTTTCACGGAACGCAAGACCTTCGACATCGCGGGATCCATCGACCTCATAAGGTCGGCGGGAGGTGTTGCGGTGCTCGCGCATCCCAAGGCGCTGCATATTTTCTCGGACGACGATTTTGAGAATTTTTTGAAAGGCATGGTCGACAAGGGATTGGAAGGCATAGAGGTCTACTGCTCTGTGCATCTGCCGGCCGACATCAGGCGCTACGAGAGAATGGCGCAGAAGTTTAATTTGATCATGACCGGCGGCACGGATTTCCACGGCAAGATGAAACCTGACATCAGGATGGGCTACGGTTTCGGCTACACAAAAGTGGACGATTCCGTCTACGACAAGCTCAAGGCAAAATTGGATTCTAAAAAACAATAACCATAAAATTAAGAGGCAATATGAAAAATCGTATCGGCGTCATCGCTTTCATGAGACCCGAAGGCGGAACCCTGAAACAAGTGGCCGCCCACAAGCTCGACACCTGCCAGCTGGTCAGCTGGAACCCCAAGCACTGGACGGACGAAATGGCCGAGCAGGTCAAGGCTGAGATCAAGGAATCCGGCATCAAGCCCACGGCTTTCTGGGCCGGCTGGGCAGGCCCCGCGGTCTGGGACCTTCTGTCCGGACCGGCCACGCTGGGCCTTGTTCCCCCGGCTTTCCGTTTCCAGCGCATCCAGTCCATGCTGGCGGCCGGCGACTTCGCCAAGAAGATCGGGCTTCCCGCCGTCATCACGCACCTCGGCTTCATCCCCGAGTGGCCCCGCGACAGAGACTTCGGCGACCTGGTGGACGCTGTCAAATACATCGCCCGCTATTACAAGAGACTGGGCTTGCAGTTCTGGTTCGAGACCGGCCAGGAAACGCCTGTTACGATGCTTCGACTGATCCAGCAGACCGGCATGGACAACCTCGGCATCAACCTCGACCCCGCCAACCTCATCCTTTACGGCAAGGCCAATCCCATCGACGCCCTGGACGTCTTCGGACAGTACGTCAAAAATATCCACGCCAAGGACGCCTTCTATCCCACCGATCCCATGCATCTGGGCGAGGAAGTCAAGGTCGGCACCGGCAAGGTCGATTTCCCGCGCTTCGTGAAGCGCCTGGGCGAGATCGGCTTCAAGGGCGAATTCATCATCGAACGCGAAATTGACGGCGATCAGCAGATCAAGGACATCAACGAGACCGTGAAGTACCTGAGGAAACTTTTCGTCAACACCCCCGCCAAACGCGCTAAAAAAGCTACGAAATAAGGAGAGAATAAATGAGCACACAACCCGCTTACGGCGCCAAGGCTAAGAGCCAGGGCGTTCTCAAGGTCGGCTTCGTCGGAACCGGCAACATTTCCTGGACACACCTGCGCATTCTTGAAAAGCGCAAAGATATCAAGATAGTTTCCCTCTGCGACATCGTGGAAGACCACGCCAAGGAAAAACAGGCCGTCTTTGGCGGCGACATCTTCCTTGATCACGTGGACATGCTGAAGAAAGGTCCCAAGCTCGACGCTGTCTGGGTCTGCACTCCTTCCACCGCCAGGGAAGAGATCCTTGTCAACTGCACCAAGGCCGGGCTTCCCGTCTTCTGCGAAAAGCCGGCGGAACGCAAAGTTTCCGTCGCCAAACGCATTGCCGACAAGCTCGACAAGATCCCTGGCGCGAGAGTCCAGATCGGCTACGTCTTCCGTTCCATGGCCCTGACGCAGCGCCTCAAAGAAATGATGGCTGACGACAAGATCCACACCTTCATGTCCGCCTACGCCTGCGGCGCTTCCACGCAGAATCTTCTGCCCGCCTGGTTCTATGACAACGATCTCTCGGGCGGCGCCCTGGTCGACCAGGCCACCCACAATTTCGACTGGCTGAGATATCTCTTCGGCGAAGTGGTGGAAGTTTCCGGCTTCGCGACCAATCCTTTCCGCAAAAAGACCATGAGCAAAAAGGGCAACTACACCATCGACGAAACGATAGCGATGTCCCTGAAGTTCGCCAACGGCATCACCGGCACGCACACGCATTCCTGGCTGGCCGACACCTGGCGCAACGAAGTGGTCCTCTTCGGCGAGAAGAGAAAGTACCACGTTAACCTCGGCACCTGCACCATCAAGGTCGAGAGCGCGAGGGAAGAGACTCTCTTCACCCAGAGGAGCGGAACGATGTACGTTTACGAAAACGAGAAGTTCATCGACGCCGTCCGTAGCGGCGACTGGTCCAAGAACCCCTCCACTTACCGCGACGCCGCGAAGTCCCTGGCCCTTACCCAGGCCTGCATCGACTCCCTGAACAAAGGCATCCAGAAAGTGAAGTTCTAATTCGCCAGTTCACGAAAGCTGATCTTTCGGCGGCTGGTCTTGGGATCTCTTTGGCCAACCGTCAAAAGATAGAAATAACGGTTCGAAGCAACGGTTATTTCAAGCCGAAAGAGCGCTGTCAAGAGATAGCGCTCTTTTTCTTTGCCGTAAAGTTCAGGAGGGATTGTGAGAGGGATCGGCCCTTTGACACTGCCTGGCAAATTGGCGATCTTAACGGGACGCTTGGCGGGGGAGACGGCGATGCCCCGGAACCAGGCGCGCTTCGATCCTTTGGGATCGTTCAGACCCTTGGCGGTCAGGCTCAGCCTGAGGCAGCCCTTATTGGAAATATGGCGCGCTTCAAGCGCGGAAAGATACGCGGCGTCGTTCTTGCCCAAGCGGAGAGCGGGGAATTTTACCCAAGCGTTTTCAGACCAGTCGAAGAGCTCCGGCTCAAGCAGGGCGTTGTGATTCTCTTCCAAAAATTCCCCGGAATCTATGGCGTCGGAAACTCCTTTCAAATACAGCTCTCCTCCGACGCAGTCCCAAAGGTTCGAGAACGTCCATTCGCTTCGCGCGTTGTTCTTGTGAGCGGTGTAAAAAATGTTTCCGTATCCCGGGCCGAGGGCGGCGATCCCTTCCTTGAAGGACTTCACGCGTTTGCGGCCGGGAAGGGAAAGACCGCCCGGGAAAACGACGTTGTCAAAACTGCCGGTCACGGCGAAGGTTTCGCCTTTCAATTCGCCGGAGAGGAAGCGGATCTTCTGCCCGGCCCAGAAATCGGCGGGCCAGGAGATCTTTGAAAAAGCGAAGCCTTTCTCGGTCTTTTCCGCCCTTCCTCCGGCGAGCTGCCAAGCCCCTTCATGGAAGGCTTCCGAGGCGGGGAACTCTTTGCTGTAAAGGGAGAGCGCGTTGCTATGGAGATAGCTCTCAACAAGCCTTGGATCGTCCAGGACTGCCAGGACTTCCGCGTCGTTCGTGAGCGGTCGGTCGAAAAAAGATCTGGGTTCCGCGGGAGTGAAATTTTTAAAGGGCGTTTCGTTCAGGCGCCAGACGTCGTTTTCAAATTTCAGGGAGGAATAGCGCCTGGCGTCCTTCGGCCTTCTTATGCCTTTCGTTCTGGCGGCCGCCTGGGAATATTCGTTCTTCAAGGTCAGGGAGGCGTACTCCACATGGCGGGGGAGCCCTATGATCCTGAGACGGTCGCCGGGAACCAGGTTGGCGTAACGCTCCAGCCTAAGGTTGGAGAAGACGAGGGTGTTCTTGTTGTTGCCGCCCTCTATGGGGAAGCGCAGCCCGTCCTTTATTTCCGCCACTTCGTCGATCAGTTCGTCCTTTTCCCAGAGCGCGTTTTTGCAGCCGACATAGGTGTAATACTGCGCGCCTTTTTTCAACTCCCTGACCTCGCTTATCTCGTAATCGAGACCCCAGCTCCCGCTTGGCAAAGAGATGACGGAATCCCTCGCTGACATGGAGGCGTCAAGCGGTCGGAAACCGTATTCCAGGCAGGCGATCTCGGATGAATCGGTAAGATAGAATCTGGCGCCCGGATAGAGGGCGGCATCAGTAGGGAGTATTCCCAAGAGAGTGCTGCCGCTTCCCGTCTGCGCTGTGAGGCGCCAATTTGAGAGCAGAAGCGGAGATCCGCTTTCATTTACTATCGCGATGATGTCCGGGCGGCGGAAATAGACGCTGTTTATTCTGACGCGCTTATTCGGCGCGCAGTCTGAAGGACTTTTCACAAGAAGCTCCATTTCTCCAAGTGGGCCGCTTTTCTGCGGCTTTCCTTTCGCGTAAGGGAAGGCGTATTGGTCCGCTTCGATCTCCTCGCCGTCTATTACTAGCTTTTTGCTTCTGTTCATTCCGTATGTTCCGTCTTTGAGGGGGACAGGGAAGTTGGCGTCCTGAAGCTGGACTTCGTAGTACTTTCCTTTCATCAGATCGCTCACTGCTAGCCAGAGCGCTTGACCGCCCGCTTCGGAATAGAGCGTTTCGGAATGGATCCAGCCTCTCAGCTGCGCGAAGCGAAAGCTCGAGTTGGTGATCGAGTTGAAGAGTCCTTCCTCGTCTTTCAAAACAAGGCTGTCGCCGTCGGAATCCAAGATCTTGAAGACCGCCCTCGGCGTTATGCCTTTCACGGCCAGACCGAAAAAAGCTATGCGGCAGTTTTGCCAGAGATGATCCTCTGGGAACTGCCTGCGCTTCTTTTTCTGCCAGCTTTTCAAAAGCGTTCCTTCGGAGTCTTCCGTCAGGGCGTCGGATGACAGTTTCACAAAGACCCTGCCGTTCTCCTTTCTGCATTCGTCTTTCAGAACATGCCTTGCGGCTTTTGGGTCGAAGAGCTCCCTTTGCGCCGGAGCGTCTTCCGTTACGGGAGCGTTTTCGTCGTAATCCCTTCCGCCGTAGAAGTACGGCAGCGACGTTACGGCTCTTTCCTTGTAGATTGCGTTGGCGCGGTAGGCGAACCTCAGTTCGCTGCCGTCGTCGCTTAGGATCTCGGAGAAGTTGATCGCTTCGGCTCCGTAGATCCCGGCGTGCTCCTGAAGGGCGTGGTTCTCGTCGCACTCGTCGCTTAGGATAAGCGCCAGTTCCAGAAGAGCGCGGTCTTCCGCGTCTTTGTTTTCGCATTTCATTTTGGCAAGCATTCCTTTCGGCGAGGCGAGAGAAACGGCGCTTTGACTTTGCCAGGCGCTGCCGTCCCAGAATTCCTGGTAGGCCGCGTTGTCGGGAAGGGGCGTTATCTTAACGGAGTAGTCGACTCCGTTTACCAAAAAGGGACCGGCTTTCCCTTCCTGCAGCCAGGAGCCGGGATGGTTTATTTCCGCCGCTTCCAAAAGGGCTTTCACGTGTTCTATGGCGGACAGGCATATGAGCTTTTCCCTATCAGAGCGGTTCAGATTTTCGCTCAGCTGTTTTTCAAAGCTGAGCTCCAGGGCGAAAATGATCGCCAGGGCGCCAAGGCAGTATAGGAAAAGCAAGATTGCCGGCAGTACGAAACCGCTATTGCTGTTTTTTTTGAAAAGCATGCCATATTCTACCTTTTACAAACTATTTAGCTTGTGGTGAAAAAGGCGGTGGCAATGTCGTTTTTTTGCTGACATTTCGCCTTGTAATTTCAGGCGAGGTTTGGTAAAATAAACATATAAAGGTACTTGATATTTATTGAACTTTTAACCAATTCACCCGCTCCACTCTTATGGCAACTAAGAAAAAAATTGCCAGGGCAAAAACCGTTCCTGCCAAAAGCTCTTTTGATCTCAAGTCTTCCCTTAATCCCACGCAGCTCGCAGCCGTAACGGCTGCCAACGGTCCTCAGCTTGTGGTGGCCGGCGCCGGAAGCGGAAAAACGCGCGTTCTCACATACCGCATCGCTTACCTTGTCTCAAAAGGGGTCGCGCCTTCCCGCATACTTGCCGTTACCTTCACGAACAAAGCCGCCCAGGAGATGGCCAACAGGGTGGACCAGCTGGTTGGCAAGTTTGTTCCCATTTCCACTTTCCATTCGTTCTGCCTGAGAGTTTTGCGGGCCCATCGCGACAAGATCGGTTTCGAGAAAGGCTTTGTCATTTATGACCAAAACGACCAGTTCATGCTTCTCAAGGAATGCATGCGCCGTCAGGACATAGGGGACAAGCGCCTTAAGCCCCAATATTTCGCCAACGCCATAGGCTTGGCCAAGGACAGGCTTGAAAGCGCTGACAAGTACATGAAGAGAGCCGAGAAGTCCAAGGAATACAGCGACGAGTTGGTTGCCAAGGTCTACAAGGAGTACGAGAAGGAGCTGAAGCGCGTCAGGGCCTTGGATTTCGACGACCTTATCATGCGCACGGTCTTGCTTTTCAAGCGCGATCCCGAAGTTTTGAGATCTTATCAGAACAGTTTTGACTACATTCTTGTCGACGAATACCAGGACACCAACTACGCCCAGTACCAGCTTGTCAAGATGCTTTCCGAAAAGCACAGGAATCTTTTCGTGGTGGGCGACCCCGACCAGTCGATCTACCGTTTCCGCGGCGCCGAGATCGGAAACATCCTCTCTTTCGAAAAAGATTATCCCGAGGCGCAGAAGACCGTGCTGGAAAGGAACTACCGCTCGACCTCCGCGATCCTTGACGCCGCCAACGACGTCATCGCGCAGAACACCGGCCGCTGGGAAAAGAACCTGACGACCGAGAACGGACCCGGCAAGAAGGTCTCCTTTTACAGCGCCAAGGACGAGCACGAAGAGACGGATGAGATCATAAGGCAGGTCAAGAAACTTTTGCGCGAAGGCTACAAGCGGCATGACATCGTGGTCTTCTACCGCGTGCATTTGCTTTCCCGCCTCATAGAGGAGGCGATGGTCAAGAACCGCATCCCTTACAAGCTGGTCGGCGACACGAGCTTCTACAACCGCCGCGAGATCAAGGACCAGCTGGCCTACATGCGGGCCGCCCTCAACAATTTCGACGACGTGAGTCTGCGCCGCATCATCAACAGCCCGACCAGGGGCTTGGGCGAAACGACGCAGGAGACCCTGGCGAACTTCGCCCAGACCGCCGGCATAACTTTCTATGAAGCCATAGAGCAGCACCGCCGCATCGACCGCTTCACGGACGCCGTGCACAAGAAGCTCCAGAAATTCCTCGACCTGATGGAGGAGCTGACGGAAGCGCAGAAGAGGATGCTTCCGACGGAATTTTTGAATTTCATCCTTGAGAAGACCGAATACGTCGAGAAGATCTGCCCAACCGACGACGAGGAAGACGTCACGAGACGGGAGAACATCGGCGAACTTTTGTCCGCGGTGGCCGACTACGAGAACACCACGACGGACGAGAAGGCTTCCACGGAAGGTTTCCTGAACGAGGTGGCCATAACCGCCGACATCGACAAGTGGAACGACGAAGCCGATACGCTTACGCTGATGACGATCCACAACGCCAAGGGCCTGGAGTTCCCGGTCGTCTTCATCATGGGCATGGAAGAGGACCTCTTCCCGCACATCAACGCCAAAGGCATAAAGGACGAGATCGAGGAAGAGAGAAGGCTCTGCTACGTCGGCATGACGCGCGCCAAGGAAAGGCTCTTCCTGTCCTGCGCCCTGAAGAGGGTGATGTTCGGCGTCAACCAGTCAAGGGATCCCTCCCGCTTCCTGGGGGAGATCGCCTCCAACCATCTGGAGCGCCGCTTCAGCAGCCGCAAGATCCTTCTGAGCGAATCAACGAGCACTCAGAAGCTTCCCTCGAAACCGGCAGGCACGGTGGACACCGGCGACCTCACGGTCGGAATGGCCGTGGTGCACACGCACTTCGGCAACGGCGTCATCTCCTCCATTTCGGGAGAAGGCGAGTCGGCGAGGCTGACGATCGAATTCGAGAATCTGCCGGCGCCCAAAGTCCTTGTGGCGAAATACGCGAAACTGAAACCGCTTAAATCCGGTACGGGGAAGACATGTCGCAAGTAACGATAGTCCGCGCGACCTATGCGGAAGTCCTTCCGAAGCTGCGCGAACTTTTAGCCCCTTTGGGGGGCATGGAGGCTTTCGTCAAGCCGGGACAAAAAGTCCTTCTGAAAGCCAATCTTTTAGGCTCCTACAACATTGAAAAAGCCGTCACCACCGATCCGAGATTGGTGGAAGCCATGATCAAGTTGGTCAGGGAGGCCGGCGGCGTTCCTCTCGTCGGCGACAGCCCCGGCATGGGCACGCTTAAGTCCGCCATCAAAGCAGGCGGCCTGGAGGAGATCCTGGAAAGGGAAGGAGCGACCGTTGCCGACTTCGAGAACGAGGACGTTTACCCAAGGCCTGAGAACCGCGTCTCGCAAAGGCTGGTCTTGGCCAGGGCCATAAAGGAAGCCGACGTCATCATAACGCTGCCGAAACTGAAGACGCATGTGCAGATGAATTTCACCGGCGCGATAAAGAACCAGTACGGGCTGATGGTCGGCGTCAGGAAGAGCAATTATCATCTGCGCCTCAGGGACAACGACCTCATGGGCGAACTGATGATCGAGATCAACAAGACCGCGAACATCGCCCTGGCGGTCATGGACGGCATCGTCGCCATGGAAGGGGACGGTCCTTCCGGCGGAAGCCCGAGGGAGCTCGGCTTGCTTCTGGCCTCGAACGATCTTCTGGCCGTCGACATGGCGGCCTGCCGCATCATAGGCCTGGACCCCATGAAGGTCCCGACCGTTACGGCGGCGCTTCGTCTGAATTACGGCGAAGGCGAAGAGAAGTCCACTTTCCCGCTGCTTACGCCGGAGGAAGTGAAAGTCAAAGACTTCAGGCAGGTCTCCCACAGCAAGGACATCATAAGGATGCTTCCGATGCCGAAGTGGTTCATGCGCTGGTTCGGAGCGCAGTGGGCGCCGCACCCCCAGATCGATCCGACCAAATGCATAAAATGCTTCCGCTGCAGGAACGGCTGCCCGGTCAAGCCGCCCGCTATCGATCCGGAGAGGGGCAGAAACGTGAGCAAAGACTGCATCCGCTGCTACTGCTGCCACGAGTTCTGCCCGGCGGACGCCATCAAGCTGAAACGCTCTTTCCTTGACCGTGTTTTCCACTTCACTTCGCTGCTTAACTTTTTGAACCGGATTTTTGGTAAATTGATATCCAAATTCAGCATATAAGAAATGGATCGAGAAACAACAGTAGTTTTAGAGAATTTGGCGCTTAATAGCGACCACCGCATGCTGGTCGTCGAGGCTCCGCGCCTTTCCGCCCTGGCGCGTCCCGGCCAGTTCGCCGAGCTGGCGACTAGCGGCGCCACCCTTCTGCGCAAGCCCATAAGCATCGCGATGGCCGACAAGGAGAAGGGGACGCTTGTTTTCGTTTTCCGCATGATAGGCAAAGGCACGGAATATTTGGGAAGCCTGGAACCGTCCTCGGAACTCGACATAATAGGCCCTCTGGGCAACGGCTTCGACACGAATTGCGGGAGCGCCCTTTTGATCGGCGGCGGCGTAGGCACGCCCCCGCTTCTTTATTTGACGTCGCGGCTTAGGAAGGAGGGAAAGAAAGTCTCCGTCGTTTTGGGCGCGCGCGGCAAAGGCGACCTGCTTCTTCTCGATGAATTCGCCAAGCTTGGCATAGAGCCGCTTTGCGCGACAGACAACGGGTCGTTTGGCGTCAGGGGTACCGTTGTGACGGCTCTGGAAGAAAAGGCCTCTTTTGACGCCGGAACGAAGCTTTACGCCTGCGGCCCCTGGCCCATGCTGAAAGCGTTGGCGGCTTTCTCGGAAAGCAAAGGCTTGGAACTTGAGGTCCTTCTGGAAGCGTACATGGGCTGCGGCATGGGTGTTTGCGTAGGCTGCACGGTCCCCACGACGGAAGGAATGAAAAGAGTTTGCAAAGAAGGCCCGGCCTTCGATGCTAAGGAGATCTTATGGAACAAAATTCGCTAGGCGTCATCACCGACAAAGAGACGCCTTTCGGCAGGGTGTTGGGGAAGATACTTTTCATCGCCATACTGATTGCGCTCTTCTGGTCGCCCCTGTGGTTCGGCACTCCCCAGAATATAAGCCTGCAGAAGACTCTTGTGGAAAGAAGCATAGACTTTTTCCCCGAGAACGCGGCTTTTGCCGATCTTGTCTCGAACGCATACGTCGCGCTTTTCCAGTATTCCTACCCTAACAGGAACCTCGTTTATCTGCTCTTTTTCATAGGCGTTGCAGCTGTTCTGAGCCTTGTCTCGAAGTGCCGCGTTTTGAAAAAGAATCACAACGTCACCTACATAGGCTTGGGCTGGGCTTTTCTGATGCTGGCCATAATGGCCTCTTTCAAGACAGCCAAGCTTCCCATAGCCAAGGATCCCTGGGGAGGCGCGGTCTTCGTATTGTACGGGGCTTTCTTCTACGCCTCGGCGATCGCGGCCCTGACGTCCAAACGGCGCCACGTGATCGCGGCTGTCATCTGCCTAGGGATGCTTTTCGTGGCGCAGAACGCTTTCTTCCAGCTGATGGGAGGGCTTGCCAAGACGAGGGAGCTTTTCGCCCAGGAAAACGGCTTCTCGAGCTTCGCGGCTTACACCAACGAGTGGTTCAAGACCAGCCATGACGCCGCGGACACTTACAACATGAACCGACTTCTGAGCCCCAGGATCAGCGCCACTTTCACAAGCCCGAACATTCTGGCCTCTTATGCCATGATAGTCTTTCTTGTGAGCTTAGGGCTTTGGAAGACCAAGGACGAAAAGATCCTCCGCTTCATCGGGATCTTTACGGCTGTCGTTTCGCTTGCGGTGCTCTTCTTTACCAGATCAAAGTCCGTGATCGTTCTGACTTTCGTCCTTACGCTCATCTGGAGCTTCGTGCTCTTCAGGGCGAAGGAAGTGTCGCTTAATTTCCTCATCTCCGTTTTCATCGTCGGCTCCGTCTTCACGACCATGGGATTCGTCTGGGGCTACGGCTCCAATCTTGGCAAAAAACTCAGCTCCTCCGGGGGAGCCAGGCTGGCCTATTGGAAGGTCGCTTTCAACATGGTCAAACAGAAGGCTCTGACCGGTTACGGGATGAACACTTTCGAAAGATACTGCAAAACCATGGCTCCCAATTCTGAGCCGAGCAAATTCGTGCACAACGCCATTCTCAACATGTGGGCGGAGCTCGGTATGTTCGCGGCCTTGGGCTGGCTTCTGGCCTGCGGTCTTCCCATAACGAACGGCTGGGACAATTTCAAAGCCTCCGTTAAGAAAGACGCGCTTCAGCTTTCCTGCATACTGGCTTCCGGCGGATTTTTCATCCACAATCTGCTGGACTTCGATTTTTACGTTCCCGGCGTGACCGTAACGGCCCTGGCTGTCATGGCTTTGGCGATCTGCGGGCACGACGATCCTAAAGAAACCCAAAATTAAGATTATGTCTAAAGAATTGGAAGAAGGCTTGGATCTTCAGCTTGATTTCACGAAACTGAAAAAAGTCGCAATGTGCGGAGCGGACGTCGTTCCGGTCGGCGTCCAGGACGCCGAGACCGGCGAACTTTTGATAATAGCCTACGCGAACCAGGCCGCCCTCGACCACACCTTAAAAACAGGGCACGCGACTTTCTGGAGCACTTCCAGGAACGAGCTCTGGGAAAAGGGCGCGACCAGCGGCGACGTTCTCGAGATCGTCGAGATCAGAGTGAACTGCGAACAGAATTCGCTTTTATACCTTGTCAGGCCGCTTGGCAAAGGCGCCTGCCACACCAAGGACAAAAACGGCGTCCCGAGAAGCTCCTGCTATTACCGCAGGATAGTGGACGGGAAGCTGGAAAAGCTCCCGGAATGATTTTGTCAGCGTTCTCCTGAAAAGACGCTTGCTTCGCCGCTTTCTTCCTCTTTGATCTCGGCTTCCAGTTTTTTGGAGTCGAATCTGCCGCTGATCAGTTTGCTTTTGTCGCGGCTTATGGCGGTGAATCTTCCTTTGTCGGCCACGCCGGAAAAGAATTCGGCGCTGACGCTTTCAGGCGACTTCGCTACCATTACGACGATGTTCATGTTGTTGTTCTTGCCGTTCGAGAAGGACGCTTTTAATTCCGCATCCTTTTCGCCTTCCTTGCCGGAAAGTTTTCCTTTGTAAGCATAGATCCTGACGTTCGCGAGGTCGGGCTTGATCTCTTCAGCTTGGGTTTCCTGTCTTTTCGGGGGCTCCGGCGGTTCCGGGATCGCTTCGCCTGATGTTCCTCCGTCATTGTTCGTAGAAGCGTCTTCGTCGATCAGCTTGCTCCCGTCTTTGGCCGAGAGGCTGTAAAGCAGCTCTTTGCCGTCCAAAATTCCAGCGTTGAATTCGTTATCCCCCATAACGCCGTACAATTGGAGGCGCCCGTCGCCGCTCTTCGCCTGGAATGATGTTCCTTTCATAACTCCGCGAAAGACCTGGGATCTTATCCTCGAATCTATCCTGCGGCGGATCTCGCAGAGGAAACTGTTTTCTTCGGTACTGGTCCTGAAGATGACAAGGCAGTCGGAAGTCGAGCCGTCCTTGAAGGAAAGCTTTCCGAACATCACGCTCTCCTCTTCGGCGAAAAGGAAAAGGGAAAGCGCCAGGGCGAAAATAAAGGCTAGTCTTTTCATATCGCTATTATTCTACCATTAATTCAGGCGCTTTGCTAAAATTAAAGATATGGAAAAAAGAAAAATAGAAGCGGTCATTTTCGACCTGGACGGACTTATGCTGGACACCGAGCCGGTCGCCATGCGCGCCATGGCGGAGGCGATAAGGCAAAAAAACGGACGGGAAATGACCTTCGCTTTTTTCAGGCAGCTGATCGGCCACTCGAGGTCCGACACCTACGGCTTTTTTGAGAAGGAGTACGGCTTCGACAAGGAGACGACAAATTCCGTCCGCGACAAATGCGCCTCTTTGATCGTCGAGGCGATAGGCAGGGGAGAGGGCTTGCCCAAGCCGGGACTCACGGAACTGCTCGCGTATCTGGACGAACGCGCCGTGCCGAGGGTGGTGGCCAGCAGTTCGCCGAGGTCCCAGATCCTTATGAAACTGAAAATGGCGAATCTTTTGCACCGCGTGAACTCCGTTACCAGCGGCTGGGAAGTTCCCAAAAGCAAACCGGAGCCGGACATCTTCCTCAAGGCCGCCGGAACGATCGAGGCCGAACCTTCCCGCTGCCTTGTTCTGGAAGATTCCCCGGCCGGCATTGAAGCAGCGAAAAGAGCCGGCATGATTTCCATCATGGTCCCGGATCTCGTCGCTCCCGGGCACGAGGAAAAGCAGAGCGCTTTAATGATCCTTCCCGACCTTTTCGCGGTCGCGGAAGCCCTTAAGGATTTGCTATAATCTAAACTTATGACAGATGAAAGACAGATAAAACTCCTCCCGGAAGACGTGGCCAACAAGATAGCCGCGGGCGAAGTGGTGGAGCGCCCCGCCTCGGTGGTCAAGGAGCTCGTCGAGAACTCCCTGGACGCCGGCGCCCGGCGTGTTTGCGTCGAAATAATGGAAGGCGGACGCAAACTCATATCTGTCTCCGACGACGGCTGCGGCATGTCGAGGGAAGACGCGAAGATGTCTCTGATGCGCCACGCGACCAGCAAGATCAGGACGGCCACTGACATCTCCAATGTCAGGACCCTGGGCTTCAGGGGCGAGGCGCTTCCCTCTATCGCGAGCGTTTCCCGCTTCGAGATGGTGACCGCGCCTGGCGACGGTGGAACGCCGACCTGCATCAAGGTGGAGGGCGGAGCGGACATGACTGTCAGCGACGCCGCGCGCTCCCAGGGCACGACCATCAGCGTCAAAAATCTTTTCTTCTGCGTGCCGGTCAGGGCGAAGTTTCTGAAGACCGACGCCACGGAGCTCGGGCATATAGCGCGCTTCATGCAGAACGCGGTTTTGACGCATCCGTACGTCGGCTTCCGATATTTGGTGGACAAGACTGAGGTCTTCAACCTGCCGCCCCAGAACGAGACGCTGCCTTTCATGGAGGCCGTCCAGGCGAGGCTGCGTCAGCTGAGGGGCACGGATTTCACCAACTCCCTTATTCCAGTCAGCGCTTCCGCGGAAGGACGCCTTGTGGAGGGTTTCGTTTCGCCCTGGACCGTCGCCAGTTCGACCAGGTCGGAAATATTCCTTTTCGTCAACAAAAGGGCCGTGAGGTGCGTCTGGATGGCGGCGCTTCTGAAGAGGGCTTACGGAACCTTGCTGAGCCCCGAGCGTTTCCCTTACGCTTTCCTTTTCCTTACCGTCGCTCCAGGAACCATCGACATAAACGTGCATCCCGCCAAGCTCGACATTCGCTTCAGGAGCGAGCATCTCGTTCAGGACCTCATCGCGAGGGCGGTCTCCGATGCCCTGAGATCGGACATGGCTCCGCCGGAACTCTCCCTTGGCGGGCAAAAGGACGAGAATGCGCCGGACCTGGGCTTCAAGTCTTCTTTCTCGAAGCCGCAGGAGATCTCCATGATGCGGGGCGAAAAGCTTTCCGTGGAAGACTGGAAGAAGATCTACGCCGCGCCGCAGGAGGAAGCGTCCTCCGTCAGGGAAAAAGAGGAGGAACCTTATTCCGCGAAGGAAGAGGGAACGCTTTCCGCTTCGAAGGTGCTGGCTCAGGCTGGCGGCATGTACATCCTGGCTGAGATCGAGGGGAAAGGGATCGGCATCATTGACCAGCACGCGGCTCACGAGCGGATCAATTACGAAAAGGCGCTCCTTGCTTTTGAAAGCGCCAACGCTCCCAGCCAGCGTCTGCTGCTTCCCGAGACGCTGACGCTTTCGCATGAACAGATGGCGAGCCTCAAGCCTTACTTGGACGAACTCAGGAGAAGCGGTTTCTCCCTGGAGGAATTCGGGAAGAACACGCTGAAGATTGACGCTGTTCCGGCTTTCCTGGAAGCCTCGGCGCTGCAGGAGCTCATGACCGACATGGCGGAAGACCTCAAGCTTCTGGGATCCTCGTCCAGGACGGAGGAGATAAGAAGGCGCCTGGCGCTCGTCATGGTCTGCAGGAAGAGCATAAAATTCCATCACCAGCTTTCAATGGCGGACTGCCAGGCCATCCTGGACGAGCTGATGGCGACAAAGACGCCCTGGACCTGCCCGCACGGCAGGCCGACGATAATAATGCTGACTTATTCCGAACTTGAGAGACGTTTCGGACGGGCCGGACTTTAATTTTAGTTTACACCCCTTCATGACGACAGAAAACGAGAAAAACATTTTCGGACCGACCAAAAGGGAGGAGGAAAGACACTTTTTGGAGCTGCAGAAAAAGCAGCGCCAGGAATCGCTTGAACTCTTGGGCTACGACGTTTTGGAGTCCCACTGTCCTTTTTGCGGTGAGAAATTTTCCCTTATGATCACCGATCCCGGGCAGGAGATCCCGAAGGGTTTGAAGTTCCTCTCTTTCCTGCTTCCGAGGATGAAGAGGACCGACGCGACGCTGCATTGCGTTTCCTGCGGGAGGGAGTACAAGACGCCTTCGTTTCTGGCCGAGATCAGCGTTCCCCTCGTCGTCTTGCTTATGGTGGCCCTTATAATCATCGGAGACAGCATCCTGCTCTCATACCTTTGCAGATACTAAAATGCCGTACAGAATTTTGGAAAAAACAAAGCTCGCCGACAAGGTCTATTCCATGGTCGTTGAGGCGCCGAGGCTCGCGAAGGTTCGCAAAGCCGGGCAGTTCGTCATAGTAAGGCCTAGGGAGGCGAGCGAGCGCATACCGCTCACGATGGTCGGCTCCGACCCGAGGGGCGGCGTTAAGCTGATCTTCCAGACCGTGGGTTATACGACCATGGAACTGGCGAGCCTTGAAGAGGGCGGTTTCGTGCACGATCTGGTCGGGCCTCTGGGACAGCCTACCGAGATCCCCGAGAACGGCTCTGTGGTCTGCGTAGGCGGCGGAATAGGCACGGCCCCTATACTTCCCATAGCCTCCGCCCTGAAGGCGGCTGGCAACCGCGTGCTCGGCGTAATCGGCGCGAGGACGCGCGAGCTTCTGATCCTCGAGAACGAGATGCGGGAAGTCTGCCACGAGCTGAAGATAGCCACCGACGACGGATCATATGGCGAAAAGGGTTTCGTCACGACCGTTCTGAAAAAAGAACTTGAAGAGGGAAAAGTCGACCACGTTTACATCGTGGGGCCCATTCCCATGATGAAAGCCTGCGCGGAATTAGCGAAGGAATACAACGTCCCGGCAACGGCCAGCCTCAATTCCATCATGATAGACGGGACCGGAATGTGCGGCGGCTGCCGCGTCACGGTGGGAGGAAAGATCCGCTACACCTGCGTGGACGGCCCGGAGTTCCCGGCCGATCAGATCGACTTCGACGAACTGCGCAGAAGAGGCGGCATCTACAGGGAGTATGAGCACAAATGCCGTCTGCGCGCCGAAGAGGAGGGGCTTTGATGACGAACCAGGAGAGAATGCAGATAAAAAGGCAAGCTATGCCCGAGCAGAAGCCCGAAGTCAGGCGGCATAATTTCAGCGAAGTGCCGTTGGGTTTCTCTTTTGAGACCGCCGTTCTGGAAGCGACGCGTTGCCTCGCTTGCCCGAATCCCCGCTGCGTGACGGGCTGCCCCGTGCACGTCAACATTCCCAAATTCATCGCCGGCATCGCCAACAAGGATCTTGATTCCGCCTACGCTTCCCTTATAGCGGACAACAGTCTGCCGGCCGTCTGCGGCCGCGTCTGCCCGCAGGAAGTGCAGTGCGAAAGCAAATGCATCGTAGGCATAAAAGGGGAGCCTGTCTCGATTGGCAGACTGGAGCGCTTTGTGGCCGACTGGCACCGCGAGAACGCGAAAGCTGAAGAGGCGCCCAAAGCGGAAAACAAAAAGCTTGCCAAAGTCGCCATCATCGGCTCCGGCCCCTCGGGACTGGCCTGCGCTTACGAGCTTCTGAAAGCGGGCGTGGAGGTCACGGTCTTCGAGGCGCTGCACGAACCGGGCGGCGTCCTTGTTTACGGCATTCCGGAATTCCGTCTGCCGAAAGCGATCGTCGCCTCCGAGATCGAAGGCTTGAAAAAACTTGGCGCCAAGTTCGAGCTCAATTCCATAATCGGCCGTCTTTACACCATTGACGAACTCATGAAGGAAGAAGGCTATTCCGCCGTCTTCATCGGCAGCGGCGCCGGCACTCCCAAGTTTTTAAGGATAGAGGGGGAGACCCTGAACGGTGTCTATTCCTCCAATGAATTCCTGACGAGAGTGAACCTTATGAAGGCTTTCCGCGAGGACGCCGTGACGCCGCCCATAAGGGGCAAAAAGGTCGCGGTCTTCGGCGCCGGCAACACCGCGATGGACTCCGCCAGGACGGCCCTGAGAATGGGATTTGAGGAAGTGAACATCGTCTACCGCCGCTCGAGAGAAGAGATGCCCGCGAGGAAGGAGGAGATCCATCACGCGGAGGAAGAGGGCGTCCGTTTCCTGCTCCTCAGCAATCCCATTAAATTCACTGGCGACGAGAACGGAAATTTAAAGTCGGTCGTCTGCCAGAAGATGGCCCTGGGCGAACCGGACGCTTCCGGGCGCCGCAGGCCTGTTCCCATTGAAGGCGAGACCTTCGAATTGGAGATCGACACGGCGATCGTGGCATTGGGGACCGAGGCGAATCCTCTTATCCGCCAGACTACGCCGGACCTTCCCTGCAACGAGCGCGGATATATCGTAGCCGACGAGGAAGGACGGACCGGCAAGAAAGGCGTGTACGCGGGCGGCGACATCGTCACCGGCTCCGCCACGGTCATAAAAGCGATGGGCGCCGGCAAAAGCGCCGCCCAAACGATCATCAAGGATCTGGATCTGTAATTATGCGAGTTTTAGCTTACTACGGGAAAAATGACATACGCGACGAGGAATGGCCGCGTCAGAAAAAAATACCATCAGGGTATGTGAGAGTTGAGGTGCGCGCCGTGACGCTTGGCGAGCGCGACCGCTTCTCGTACCTCAAGGGCGAATGGAAAGCCCCCTATGTGGTGGGCGCCGCCGCGTCCGGTCTTGTTATCGAAAGCGCTGATGAGAGCCTGAAAGCGGGGCAGCCCGTCGTGGCGTGGCTTCCTAGCGGAGCCGAGCAGGGCCTGGCGGCGGAAAACGTCCTGGTTCCAATAGAGTGCGTCTGCAAAGTCGAGAAAGCCGTAAGCTACGCTACCCTTTCCATCGCGCCGCATATCGCCGCGCTTCTGGCTGCGCTGCCAAAAACGGAAGACGTTCGCTGCGCGGTCATCGGAGAGTCTCCGCAAGCTGAGATGCTAAGGCAGATCCTGCCCTTGAAAGGCTATTCATTGACAAAAGAGGGGGAAGCCTCAGAAGTGACCTTCTGCGCGAACGCGGACGCTTCGCTCCTTGATAGCGCCATCGAAGTTACTAACAAGCGGGGAACGATACAAGTGCTTTCAATAGGCGATGATAGCCCTTGGGGAAAATGGTCGCTTGCTCAGAACAGGGGTTTATGCTTCAATTTTGACGCTACCTTCGGAAGAGCTGAAGTCGAAGAGGCCGTAAGGCTCCTTGCCGAGGGCGGCCTTTCCTTTGCCGCGGGACGCCGGATCTTCGTTTGGGATGATGTCGAGAAGGCTTTTGAGGCTTTGGGCGAAGGGTCAATGGTGACTCTCACTCAGGAAAGTTTTCCCGAACCCTATTTCCCCTGAAAAAATAAAATGCGTTTCCTGCTTTCCCTCACCGCCCTGTTGCTTCTGGCCGGCTGCGCCAGCGAGTCGCCTGAAGTTATCGCTTACTCCCTTGAAGAACAGGCTATGGTCATAGACGACGTCTGCCTTGTGGAAACGACGGTGAAAGAGGAAGAGGTCCAGGATTATGAAGACGAGGAGATCTTTGTGACGGCCACGGCCGCTCCGGAAGAAGGCGAGCAGTTCGCTCTTTCCCTCGGAAACGAGATCGAGGACACGCTGAGATCCTTGAGGAAAAAGGAAGCCTTCATCGACAGGAAGGCAAGGTTCCTGGGCTACGACGGAAAGTAAGAAATAAAATCAAAGCGATAAAAAAAGCGGAGCAAGCGCTCCGCTTTTTTGTTTGCTTAGAATATCGCCGATACCAGAAGGTAGACGTAGTGGGCGAAGACGCCCGCGCACAGTCCGCCGATGGTATGTGAGATCAGCGCCTTCGATATGACGTTGCGATATCCCAGGGCGTCCAGCATGGCGGTGTGCGTGGAAAGATATCCGCTCCAGCACATGCCGATGGCCGTGAAGACCGCGATGTCGTTGGGATTGACTTTCAGTTTCGGAACGAGCCCCAGCGCGCTGCCCACGGCGCCCATGGCGGTCAAGGGGAAGGCGATGTTCTCGGGGTTCTCGAAGCCGAAGAGATAATAGATGGGGTATTTGAGATAAGCGCAGATCTTGGGCAGCCACGCGACGCCCTCGTAGGCCGCGCCGCAGTAGCCGGCGGCGGGATCCTTCGGGCCGAAGGTGATCATCATGACGAAGGTGCAGATGATGATGACGCCGGGGATGATGGCCATGCCGACTTCCACGCCGTTCTTGCCGCCGTCCAGGATGCCGTTCAAAAAGCGGGTGAAAAGGTTTTCCTCTTTGAAGACGCCTTCCTGATTTTCTTTTTCCTCCAGCCTTTTGATCTCTTCTTCCGTTATGGCCGGTTCGTCGCCGACTATCGGCTTAACAAGGAACTGCATGATCCTAGTGGAGACGACCGCGCCGAAGATCGCGCCGAAAAAGCCGACCGTTGCCGCCGTGACGTAGCCTTCGCCCTCAAGGCTCATCATGTAGGTCAGAACGATGAGCCCCATGCCGAAGGCCGTGCCGAAATTGGTCAGCGAGACGAGCTGGTACTTCTTGAAGAAGCGGCTGAAGGAGCGGTTCCTCGCCAACGCGATGATGGAGGGGTTGTCGGAGAAGAAGGTCATCACTCCGCCCAAGGCCGCGGCGCCGGGCAGATTGAAGATCGGCTTCATGAAGACCCTCAACAGTTTTTCCAAGGCGGCGACGACGCCGAACTCTATGAGGAGAGCGCTCAGGGCGCCGGCTATGACGCAGACCGCCATCAGGTAGAAGCAGGTGTTCAAAAGCAGGTCGTGGCCGGTGTACATGATCGTCCTGACCATGTTCTTGGCTCCCATGATGTGGGCCATGGAGCCGAAGAGCGCGAAGAAGATGAGAAGGAATATGATCGGTTCCAGCGCTTTCGGTATCAGTTTTTTCTTTTCAGGCATAAGCTCCCCTCTATTATTTGGGGGATATTATATTTGAATTTCCCTCCCCAGACAAGGGGAAAGATCACGCCGTATTATTCTAAACCGCATATTTAGTAAAATAAATAAATATGGCTAATGAAATAAACACGAATGAGCAAGTGAAAGGCTGGGAGATCATGAAGAAGATCATCAAGGTCTCTTTCCCGATGATGATCACCAACGCGGCTTTCGCGGTCCTTCTGTTCTGCGACCGCATGATGCTGGCCCACTATGACCTGGACGCAGCCGGTGCCTCCATGGGCGCGGGCACCCTGTCTTTCACGGTGCAGTGCTTTTTCGCCGGCGTGGCCGTTTACACCACCACCATGGTGGCTCAGTACTTCGGCGCCAAGGACAAGAAGATGGTCTCCGTCTCCGTTTGGCAGAGCCTTTACTTCGTCTGGCTGGTGGGCAGCACGGTGCCTTTCGCGTCCAGGCCGCTGGGGCTTTTCGTGCTTGAGCGCGCGGCGCATTCGGCGAACATTCTTGCCATGGAGAAAGCCTATTTCTCTTACATGGCTTTCTACATGATCATTCCTTTGACCAACATCGTTCTGTCGAGCTTTTTCAACGGACGCTCCATGGTCTGGGTCTCGACGATCGCCAACGTTTTCGGCTGCGCGGTCAATGTCTTTTTGAACTACGTTTTCATTTTCGGCGAATTCGGCGCTCCGGAATTGGGCGTCGAGGGAGCGGCTATCGCCACGATCATAGCCGGTCTTTTCACGACCGGGGCTTTGGTCGCCTTCATAGTCTTCATGCCCTCGACGAAGGAATACGCGTTCTTTTCAGCCTGGCGTTTCAGAAAATCTTCCTTCCTCAACCTTCTCAGGTTCGGGCTGCCGACCGGCTTGATGTTCGGCCTCGACAACGCGGCCTTCGCCGCGCAGATAATGTTCACCGGCAGGATATCTGACGACGCCCTGAACGCCACCACCGTGATCTTCAGCATCCAGAACCTTATCTTCCTGCCCATCCTTTCCGTGGCGCACGGCGCGGCCATAATCATGGCGCAGTTCATAGGAATGGACAGGAAGGACCTTGGCAAGAAGGCCGTTTACCAGGGGCTTCTCCTGGGGGAGATCATGGTCGTTGTCATAGCCATCTTCATCATTTCTTTCACAAGGGAGATCTTCGACACCTTCTGCGGCGGTAAGCATACGGAAGAAATTTTCATTATGACGAGGAATCTTCTCTACACCATGATGATCTTCAACTTCGCGGACGTTTTCAACGTCGGCCTGAACAACGCCCTGCGCTCGGCCGGCGACACGGTCTTCCCGATGGTTACGTCGGTCTGCCTAAGCTGGCTCTTCTTTGTGCCGGCGCTTTACGTTGCCACGGAAGTGATGCACTTCGGCATTTATTCCGTCTGGTCTATCACGGGCGTGCTATTCCTGGTCTCCGCAATCATCTACTGGGCCCGCTTCAAAAGCGGCAAGTGGCAGAAATTCCAGGTAATGGAAAAGCAATAAAATATATGGTTGGAAAAACACCCTTGTTTTGATATAATAATAAAACAATATAACATTTAAAGGAGAAACATATGGCACTGACCGTCAACGATCTGAAAGGCAAAAAACTGGGCGTCTGCGTGTCCGGCGGACTGGACAGCAAAACCATTTCCGTACGCTTAAGGGAAGCGGGGGCGAAAGTCCTCTGCTTCACGGCTGACCTCGGCCAGCCGGACGAAAAGGACATCCGCGACGTGGCGAAAAAGATGGCGCCCTGCGGCGTCAAGACCGTCATAGTGGACGTCAAGAAAGAGATGGCGGAAGCCTGCTTCAAGACGATCATGGCGGAAGCCACCTACGACGGCGGCTACTGGAACTCCACCGGCATCGGCCGCGCGGTGACCGTCAAAAAACTCGTCCAGGAAATGAAGAAGCGCGGCATCGACATCCTGGTGCACGGCGCCACGGGAAGAGGCAACGACCAGATGAGGTTCGAAAGATACACCAACCAGTTCGCGCCGAAGATGACCGTCTACGCTCCCTGGCGCGACGCGCTGCTTCTGAAAGAATTCCCGGGCCGCACGCAAATGTGCGAATACCTTGCCAAGCACGGCATCATCGCCTTCCCGGGCGGCAAGAAGCGCTACTCCACCGACTGCAACGTGGCCGGCCTCTCGCATGAGGCGGAAGACCTTGAGAGCATGGAGACCGCCATGACGATCGTCGAGCCGACCATGGGCGTCTGGCCCATGCAGGCCCCCAACAAGATCGAGAGCGTCGAAATAGAATTCAAGGAAGGACGACCCGTGGCCATCAACGGCGAGAAGCTTAAACCCTTCGACCTTCTGGTCAAGGCCAACGAGATCGGCGGAAGAAACGGCGTCGGCATGAGCCACGCGCTTGAGAACCGCATCATCGGCACCAAGAGCCGCGGCGTCTACGAAGCCCCGGGCATGGAGCTCTTGGGAAGATCCCTGCGCTACGTCTACCACGCTATCCTTGACAAGCGCGCCACCACCATGTTCGATCGTCTTTCCCGCTTCATCGCGGTGCAGATCTACGACGGCCGCTACTATGACCTGGCCACGAAGGCGGCTTTTGCAGCCGTTGACACCTTCGCCGCCAAAGCCACCGGCAAGGTCAAGGTCGGACTCTACAAAGGCAACATCTTCTTCCAGTCCCTTACCGGCGTCAAAGCGAGCCTCTACTTCGAGGCCGACGCCTCCATGGAAGCCAGCAAGGGCTTGAACCCCGTGAGCTCCCAGGGCTTCGCCGAGATACAGAGCGTGGAAGCGCGCTCCATGGCGAAGGCCGGGCAGGTAACCGAATATTGAGGAGGTCTATGATCAGGAAATTGTTTGTTATCGGGCTCTTTTTTGCGCTCGCTAACGCGCTTCCGGTCTGCGCCGAATACGAGATCCTCTGGTCGGATCCGTTTTCCTGCGACACCCGTGAGATCACGACTGTCGATCTGAAAGCCGAGGATCCCATCATCATAAGCACCGCCTGGGCCCACGAGACCGAAAGGGAAACGGTGGTAACGGCAGAGGGCGTGACGAGCGGCGAGACTTACACGGTCGCCGAATTGACCGACGACGACAAAACGGTCAGCAACAAGTGGGATTATTTCATCGACAACGTCGATCTGAACGAGGACTTCATTCTTACGCACACCACGTACAGCGAAGGACAAGTCTTGGAAGAGATTTCCGTCAGGGCCCGTTTGGCTTCCTCATTGCAGGACGAGGGAACCTTTTCCAGCGACTTCAACCTCAATACGATTGAGACCGCTCCCGGATACAGGCTGACGCTTCTGACCACCGACGATATCGTCTATGACTCCCACTGGGCCGAAGGCAACGACAGAGTGATCAAAGTCCGGGCCATCTCCCACGAGGCTCTTCCCACGTCCTATGACCTTTTCCAAAGTTCCGTGGACGAAAAAGGGACCTTCAATTGGGATTACCTGAGCGCGGAAGTGCCGGCCGACGTCACCTACACGCTGGCCTACGAGATCAAAAACGCGGCCGGAACGGAGACCTACGCGGCGATTTGCGCGCAGCCCGTCATCAAGATCCTGCCGGAGCCGGTCACGCAATGTGCGCTTCTTGTTTTGGCGGCCCTTTGCGCCTTAAGGAAGAGACCAGAATAAAATAAATGACGAGGCTGCTCTTGAGGATAATCAGCTTAACAGCGCTCGTAGTTCTTTTCAGCGCGGAGGTTTTTTCCGCGACTGTTGAGAGCGTCATCTGTCATCAGTGCTGGCCCTGGAACGGCAAGGTCGATATCGGCTACGTTTTGGAAAGTTCCGCCAACGACCCGGTCTTCGACGTCAAGTTCTTCGGGAAAATAGGGGAAGGCGAAAGCTTTCAGCTGACGGATCTCAAAGGCGACGGCTCCGCCGGGATCGTTCTCGGGTCCGGCAGCAAAAGGGCCATCTGGGATCCCAGCGCCGCGTACCCCGGCGCGAAGATAAGCGACTTTAAGATCGCCGTGGCGGCTGAGGAAGTGACGAGCCAGGCCAACTATCTTGTTTTGGACCTTAACGCTTACACTTTCTCCTATGCCGCCAGCACGAACGCCGCCACCATATCGGTCGGTTCGGACAGCAAAAAGAGCCAGATCTGGTTCAGAAGGATAGAGCCCGGAGCTTATGTGATGAGCGCCGGCGGCGACTGGAGTTATTTCGATCCTTCCTGGGTCAGCTCAGCCACCGAGACCAGCCATAACGTGGAGCTGACCAGGGCCTTTTACATGGGCATCTTTGAAACGACCGAAGCGCAGTTCAGCAAGATCTCTTCCGAGACGGCGAGTGCTTCCTGTCTTCCAAAACTGAAGATCAGGTACGACCAGATCAGAGGATCAAGGCTCGGCACCACCTGGCCTTACAAAACCGATCGCAGGGTCGATACCAACAGTTTCCTGGGAATATTGCGTTCAAAGACCGGCAACAGCGTCATCATCGACCTGCCTACGGAAGCGCAGTGGGAGCTGGCCTGCCGCAGCAAAGGCGACGGCACGTTCCTGGGCGCGGGCTGCTGGAACGACGGCAGCCCCTACGATTCCGCCGACGGACAAACGGACAACAATCTCGACAAGATCGCCTGGTATAAAATGAATTCCTCAAACACGTCCCATGAAGTCGGAACGAAAAAACCGAGCCTTATGGGCCTCTACGATATGCACGGCAACGCCTGGGAATGGTGCATAGACTATTTCGACTATCGTTACGGTCTTTCCAACGCCCAGCTTTCAAGGACAACGATAGATCCTGTGGGGTTCTTTCCCACTGTCTCCTCTGCCAAGAACTCGCGCCGCTGCGGAGCCTACGGTAATCTGCCCGTTGACTGCCGCACTTCGCGCCGCACCTCGCCTGGCAACGGCACGACTTATGCCGACTACAGCTTCCGTCTTGCCCTGTTCCAACCTTAACCGAAAATAAAAAAAGAGGCACAATATATGACGAAAACGAAACACTTAGCGGTGATACTCTGCCTTTCGCTTCTGATCTCATTCGTTGCCAGAGGCAACGTTGTCTCCAACATCAGCTGCACCCAGCGCTGGCCCTGGAACGGCAAGGTGGACATCGACTTCACCCTTTCCAACGACTTGCACTATGACATCCCGGTCTTCAAACTGGGCTTCTACGGGCAGATCGGGGACGGGCCCTCTTTCCCGCTCAAGTCGGTCACCGGCGACGTGGATGACCATACGATAGCCTTAGAGGGAACGCACAGGGTAACTTGGGACGCCTATCAGGATCTTGGCGCGAATGTCGACGCGAGCAACGTCAAAATCGCGATCGTGGCGAGAGAGACGACCATAGATCCCCCGTACCTCTATCTCAATCTGAATACCTATGAGCTGAAAGGAAGCTTCAATGGCCCCTCTCCCAGCGATCCGGCGACCAAGCGGACGCAGATCTGGTTCAGGAGGGTGGAGGCCGGCACCTTCACCATGGGCGCTTCTTCCGAAGACCGCTCTTATTTCAACGCCAATTTCAACAACGAGGCCGTGCACAGCGTCACCATAACCAAGCCTTTTTACATCGCTGTCTACGAGACCACGGAGGCGCAGTATCACAAGATCTTCAGCGAGACTTCGTGGGAGTCCATGAAGCCCATGATCGGTCTGGATTACAGCGACATCAGGGGCACGAACGTCGGCACGAACTGGCCCGCGCGCGGCTACAGCGTTGACGCCAACAGCTTCTTAGGAAAATTGCGCTCCAAGGTCGGCAACGACGTCATATTCGATCTGCCCACCGACGCGCAGTGGGAAATGGCCTGCCGCAGCAAAGGCGACGGGACCTTCTACGGCGATCTTACCTGGAGCGACGGCACCCCCTACGACAAAGCCGGCGGCACCAACGTAAAAATTGACAACAACCTCGACAATATTTCCTGGTATAAGAACACCGCCGACAGGATCCACGACGTCGGCACGAAAGCGCCCTCCAGCCTCGGCCTCTACGACATGCACGGCAACGTCTGGGAGTGGTGCCTCGACTGGATGCAGGACAATCTCGGAACTCAACCCGTCACCGATCCTGTCGGACCGCGCCATCAGGGCGCAGCCAACTCGCTCAGGATCCGCCGCGGCGGAGCGTACGGCAATTACCCGGCCGACTGCCGCGCCGCCCGCAGGAATCCTGCCTCGGCTGGCTCGTCTCATATCGACTACGGTTTCCGCATGGTAATAGTGGAGTGAAAATGAAAATTCCTAAAATTATTCTTCTGGCGGCCTTCGCCCTCTCTTCATTCTGCTTCGGCAATTCCGCTGTAAGCGTGACCTGCCATCAGCGCTGGCCCTGGAACGGCAAAGTCGACATCGACTACGTTCTGCAAAGCGAGCAGGAAGAACCTGTGTTCAACATAATCCTCTACGGCAAGATCGGCGAAGGCGAAACTTTCCGCCTTCGTTACCTCGAGGGCGACGGAGCCGGCGGCATAGCCATCGGCGCGGGCCACAAAAAAGTTGTCTGGGACGCCTATGATCAGTTCCCAAACACCAGCATAAGCGATATGAGGATCGCTTTGGCGGTGGAGGAAGTGTTCGACGATCCCGAATATTTGGTCCTCGACCTTGACCATTGGACTTACTCCTACGCCGACAGCACCAACGACACGACCATCGCGGTTGGCGCTGACAGCAAGATAAACCATATGTGGTTCAGAAAGATCATGCCCGGGACCTTTCTGATGGGCTCCACCAATGAATATGGAACGGCCTACCGTACCGGCGAACCGCTTCACTCGGTCCAGGAAACCAAGATCTTTTACATCTCCATCTTCACGACGACGGAGGCTCAGTACAGCAGGATAATCGGCGACACCCCCAGCTCCTCCTGCCTTCCCAAGACCGGCGTTGGCTACGATGCTCTCAGGGGAGCCAACCAGGGCGCCACCTGGCCTTCGGACACCGACCACATTGTGGATCATGACAGCGTGATAGGCCACTTCCGCGGAAGGTTTGACAACGTCCTTCACATAGATCTTCCCACCGAGGCGCAGTGGGAGATGGCCTGCCGCGCCAAGGGCGACGGGACGTTTCTCGAATCCGGTTTCTGGAGCGACGGCAGCGCTCACTCTCCTTACAGCGGCAAAGCGAAAGACCACAATCTCGACCAATTGGGCTGGTATGCGGGGAATTCCGGTACCCCTAATGCTTTGCATGAAGTGGGCCTGTTGAAGCCCAGTCTCATGGGACTCTACGACACGCACGGCAACGTTTGGGAATGGACCTTGGACAATTTCAACAACACCTACGGGCTTTCGAAGGCGCAGCTGAATACGACGACTGTGGATCCCGTCGGCTCGAGAAACGGCAACAACGGCCGCACCAGGAGAGCCGGCGCCTACGGCAGCAGCGCCGAGGAGTGCCGCACGGCGTCGCGCCGCGCGCCAATGAGCGGCAGCACTTACGCCAACTACGGCTTCCGCTTCGTCATAAACATGTTCTGATATCATTTCAATCGCCCGTTTTCAGCGAGCAGCAAATAAAAAGCCGGACATCGAATGTCCGGCTTTTTTTATGTCCGCCATCAGAACAAATAGAAAAGCTACAAAAGCTTGTTTTCCTGCTTTCAATTCCATATCATGTGGATGATCTTTAAGATTAACCACAGACCCAAGCAATATGGAAAACGAGATAATCATCTACCAACCGGACGAAACGATAAAGCTTGACGTTCGCTTGGACAACGAGACAGTCTGGCTTACGCAAGCCCAAATGTGCGAGCTGTTTCAGAGAGAAAGAAGTGTTATTACAAAGCATATAAACAATGTATTTGCGGAACACGAATGTTACGAAAATAATAATGTGCAAATTTTGCACAATATTATCCCCGGTCGTCCGGTTACACTTTATAGTCTTGACGTTATCATCTCCGTCGGATATAAGGTTAAATCTTTGAGAGGGACAGAATTTCGCAGGTGGGCGACCAAGGTTTTGAAAGAACATCTTCTCAGAGGCTACAGCATAAACAGGCGTCTTGATCAAATTGAAGACACATTATCCGAGCACAAATCAAGTATTGAAAAACTTCAGGGGAGCGTTGATTTCTTCGTAAAAACTTCGCTGCCGCCAAGGCAGGGTGTTTTCTACGAAGGCCAAGTCTTCGACGCTGACGTCTTTGTGACAAAATACATTTTGTCCGCGAAGGAGTCGATAATTTTGATCGACAATTATGTCGATATAACGACTTTGGAAATGCTGGCGAAAAAGGGGAAGGAAGTCCAATTAAAGATTGTCACTTCCAAGAAGGGAAATGCACTTGCCAAAAGCGATATCAAGCGCTTTCAAAAACAGTACGGGAAATTGGAATTATCCGAAAGCGAGTCGTTCCACGATCGTTTTCTCATAATAGACGACAGGGAGCTATATATTTCAGGCGCGTCCTTGAAGGATCTAGGAAAAAAATGCTTCGCCTTCTTCAAACTTGATCCCCGGGAGATCCCCAAGCTGAAAGAAAGGTCTTAGCTATGCTAAAGTTCCTTTGAGGCGCAGCGGGCGGCGTGGCAGTTTAGGGAGACCGCCACCGGGAGGCTGGCGATGTGGCAGGGGGCAGATTCGATGAAAAGGTCCAAAACTGTGGGGGAGCCGCCCAAGCCCAAGGGGCCTTGCCCGGTCTCGTTCAATTCGGCCTTCAGCTCCTCTTCAAAGGCGGCGTAGAAGGGATCAGGGTTCCTATGCCCGATCTCTCTCAAAAGGGCCTTTTTCGAGAGCGTAGGGGCCTTGGAGCCGTCTCCGCCGATGCCGACGCCGACGACGAGCGGGGGACAGGCGTTGCCGCCGGAACTTTTGACGGCTTCCAGGATAAATTCTTTAACGCCTACTTTCCCGTCGGCGGGACGAAGCATTTTCAATTTCGTCATGTTCTCGCAGCCGGCGCCCTTGGGGAGGACGGTCACTTTGATTTTTTCGCCCTCGGCGGGAATGATCGTGACGAGGGATGGCGTGTTGTCGTTGGTGTTAATTCTGTCAAGGGGATCCTTGACTATGGAGCGCCTGAGGTAGGCTTCCATAACGGCTCTTCTCACGCCTTTGTCACAGGCTTCCTGGATCGTTCCATTTTGAAGGGAGACCTGGGCGCCCCATTCCAGAAATATGACGGTGGAGCCGGTGTCCTGGCAGACGGGAAGCTTTTCCGCTTCGGCCAACTTCGCGTTTTCACAGATCAAATTCAGGACGGTTTTCGCGCGCTCTGTGTTTTCTTCCTGGCTCTGGGCGTTGAAAAGCGCCTGGCGTACGCCCAATGGGAGCGTTACGCAGGCGCTTTTCAATAGTTCATAGACCGCCTCTTCAAGCGCGGCGGGGGAAAGAACGCGCATTTTTTACTGGGCGATGATGTCGTTGTTGCAGTAGGGGCAGCGGACTCTCTGGCCTTTGACGTTGATGGTCACCAGTTTGCCGCAGTGCGGGCAGGCGTAGACGTTGTTGGCCTGCTGGGCGGTCGGCGCGATGGTGGCGGCCGGCACGGTGGTGTACTGCTGCTGTTGCTGCTGGTACTGGGTCTGCTGAGCGATGGCTAAAGCAGCGTCAGCTTTTTCGTTGGCTTCCGCGGCCTGACCGGTGGCGTAGCCCGTGCTGCCGCCGACCAGAGCGCCGATACCGGCGCCCATGCCTGATCCGATGGCCACGCCGGCGCCCGGGTGTCCGACCTGGTTGCCGATGATGGCTCCGATGCCGGCGCCCAAGCCGGCGCCCAGAGTCGTGCCGATGGCCGTTCCGTAACCTACGTGTCTTTCAGTGGTGGTGCAGCCGGCTACCAGAACGAGGGCTGCCAAAGCGATGATGGTAAAATTGCGGATCATAGTTCGTCTCTTTTTGTTAATTATTCTTTGGGGCCGAAACCGTAGTGTTCGGCGACGTAGTCGATGTCCTTGTCGCCGCGGCCGCTTAAGTTCACAAGTATGCTTTCGTAAGGACGCTTCTTGGCTTCTCTCATGGCGAGCGCCAGGGCGTGCGAGCTTTCTAGAGCCGGGATGATGCCTTCCACTCTGGAGAGCGTGAAGAAGGCGTTGATGCACTCTTCGTCGGAAACAGTCTCGTACTTGGTGCGTCCCTGGTCTTTCAGGTAAACGTGTTCGGGGCCGATGCCGGGGTAGTCGAGGCCGGAAGCGACGGAGTGGACAGGGGCGGTCTCGCCCTTTTCGTCCTGGATGACAAGGGTGTTCATGCCGTGCAGGAGGCCTTCTTTGCCGATCGTAAGGGTGGCGGCGTTCTCGCCGATCTTCATGGAGCGTCCGCCGGGCTCGGCGCCGATCAGTTCAACGGAGGGATCGTTGAGGAAGCCGGAGAAAATGCCCATGGCGTTGGAGCCGCCGCCGACGCAGGCCGTCACCACATCAGGCAGGTTGCCGGTCATTTCGAGGAACTGCTCCCTCGCCTCGTGGCCGACCACGGACTGGAAGTCCCTGACCAGCATGGGGAAGGGGTGCGGTCCGCAGACCGAGCCGATGCAGTAGATGGCGGTGTCGAACTGTTTGATGTAGTCTTTGAAAGCGACGTCGATGGCTTCTTTCAAGGCCCTGCCGCCTTCTTTTACGGCAATGACGTTGGCGCCCAGGATCTTCATCCTGGTGACGTTGGGGGCCTGCTTCTCGACATCGATCTCGCCCATGTACACGTCGCACTCGAGGCCGAAGTAGGCGGCGGCGGTCGCGATGGCGACGCCGTGCTGGCCCGCGCCGGTCTCGGCGATGAGTTTCTTCTTACCCATGTATTTGGCCAAGAGGCCTTCGCCCATACAGTGGTTCAGTTTGTGGGCGCCGGTGTGGTTGAGGTCCTCTCTTTTAAGATAGATCCTGGCGCCGCCAAGCTTCTCGGAAAGGCGTTTGCAGTAATAGACGGGGGTGGGGCGGCCCTGGAAGTGCGTCCTGATGTCGCGCAGCTCCCTGATAAAATCTGCTGACTGGCTGATCTGGCGGTAGGCCGCGGCGATCTTTTTCATCTCCTCTTCCAGAGGACCGACGTTGATTATGCCGCCGTACTGGCCGAAGAAGCCGTCGGCGTTGGGGAAATCGCGGAAATAATCGTAGGAATAATCCTTTCCAGACATTTTTGCTCCTGGTAAGTTAAAGACATAATTATCTAATGAATGTTACCACAAAATTGGGATAAATTCAAGGCAAAAAGGACGCTTTGAGAGCGTTTTTCCGCCCTTCCCGAGGCGCTTATCCCAAGAAGGGCGATTATGGTATAATGAAAAATACTATTACTTTAATTTTAAGCGAAAAAAAGGAGTACTTTACATGGGTATCGGAGATTTTTTCTCTGGCATCAAAGGGAAAGTGACGGAATCCGTCATGGAGAAGGCGATCGAGAACATGCGCGACATGAAGGCCCCCGTGAAAGAGGGGACCGTCAACGATTTCATAGAGGAATGCCTCTACGGCAAGAACGGCATCAAGAAAGCGAGCGTCGACCTTAGCAGGGACGGCGTGGAGGTGAAAGTTTCCTATTCCGACGGCAGGGAAAGCACCAAGCGCAAACTGGAGTTCGAGAAGATGATCTGGACTCCGCAGAAGAAGGCTTTCAATTTCATCTGCGGCGACGAGCCCCTGGACTGGGGGACCTACGCCTGCGTCTGCGTGACGCTGGCCACCCTTCTGCGCCAGATCATGGGCTTCAATGAAAAGAAGAAACCCTACAAGGACGAATTCTCCCGCGAGATCCCGCCCATTATCGAGGGCATCCTCCAAAAGGACGGCAAGGTCAACTTTGACCTCAGAAGGGTGCCTTTTTTGAGGCAGTACTATTACTTCAAAGTCATGGGGCAGGCGCCCCTTGATTACCTCAACGTCATAGACTGCTGGCTGGAAGGCGGCAAGTTCATTGTGCGCATAGACAACAACGCCGTTGTCGACAAGCTGAAAGCCATGGACCCCAAGCAGCTCCAGGAAGCCATGAAGGGCATGAAGGACATCGACATCGAGGACGAGAACTAAAATGCCGAACGATGTTTTTGTAGAAGCGCCGGAAGCTATCGAGATAATCCGCCAGGGCGGAATGCTCATAGTGACCGATGACGAGGACCGCGAGAACGAAGGCGACTTTATCATGGCGGCCGACTGCGTCACGCCTGAAGCCATAAACCTCATGGTGACGAGAGGGCGCGGGCTGGTATGCCTGCCGGCTTCCAAAGAGAAACTGGAAAAAGTCGGGATACCCATGATGGTCTCACGCAACACCGCGAGGCTCGGGACGGCTTTCACGGTCTCAATTGACGCGCTTAAAAACGCCACGACCGGCATCTCCGCCTACGACAGGGCTGAGACCATAAGGCAGTTCTGCGACGCCAACGCCAGCAGCGATCAGTTCGGCATCCCCGGGCACATCTTTCCGCTTCGGGCGGAAAACGGCGGAGTGTTGAAGCGCAGCGGACACACCGAGACGGCGGTAGATCTGGCGAGGATGGCCGGCAAGAATCCCTGCGGCGTTCTGTGCGAGATCCTGAACGACGACGGGACAATGGCGAGGCTCGACACCTTGAAAGTTTTGGCTGAGGAGCTCGGGCTGAAGATCTTTACGGTCGCGAAGCTAATAGAGTACCGCAGGCAGACCGAGCGTTTGATCGAGGAAACGGCGGAGGCCGCGCTCCCGACCAAGTTCGGCGATTTCAGGATCCATCTTTTCGAATCGAAGATCGATTCCCAGCATCACCTGGCCCTTACTATGGGTGAGATCAAAGGCGACGATCCTGTGCTAGTCAGAGTGCATTCCGAATGCTTGACGGGCGACGCCCTGAGGTCGAGCCGCTGCGACTGCGGCGAGCAGCTTGAGGCGGCCATGCGGAAAATAGCCGAGGAAGGGCGCGGCGTCATCATCTATCTGCGCCAGGAAGGGCGCGGCATCGGCCTGCCCTCCAAAATAAAAGCCTACGCTCTGCAGGACAAGGGCGACGACACCGTGGAGGCGAACATTCACCTGGGATTCCCTCCGGATCTTCGCGACTACGGCTACGGCGCGCAGATGCTCGCCGACCTCGGCGTCAGGAAGATGAGGCTGATGACTAACAATCCGAAAAAACTGGCCGGCCTCAAGGGGCACGGACTCGAGATAGTGGAAAGAGTTCCCCTGAAGACCAAGCCGAACAAATACAACCAGCATTATCTGGAAACTAAATCGGAGAAGATGGGACATCTTCTCTAAAGGAGGTCGTATGTATAAAAAACTAGAAGGCATGCTGAACGCGGAAGGCAAAAGGCTCGGAGTCGTTGTCAGCCGTTTCAACGAGATCATCACCGGCAAGCTTTTGGAAGGCGCCCTTGACTGCTGGCGCCGCCATGGCGGAAAGGAAGAGGACATAACGGTCGTCTTCGTTCCCGGCGCCTGGGAGATCCCTCCCACGGCCATGAAGCTCGCCAAGAGCGGCAAGGTCGACGCGGTCGTCTGTCTGGGCGCCGTCATAAGGGGCGCCACGCCGCACTTCGAGTTCGTGGCGGCCGAGAGCGCCAAAGGCATCGCGCAGGCTTCCATGCAGCAGACGGAAGTTCCGATGACGTTCGGCGTCCTGACCTGCGACACCATCGAGCAGGCCGTGGAAAGAGCGGGCTCCAAGTCCGGCAACAAGGGATGGGACGCCACGCTTTCAGCCATCGAGATGCTTGGGATCTACAAGCAGCTCTAAGGAGAAAAAATGCTTCCCAGACGCAAGTCGCGTATTTTGGCTCTTTGTATGCTTTATGCCCTCGACATGCAGAGGACGGACGACCTTGCGGTCTCCGCAAGGGTGGAGAACATCTTCTCCCGTCCTTTCCCGCAGTCTGTGACTGATTACGCCCGTTCCTTAGTCACGAGCGTCGTCAGGAACGCCGAATCGATAGACGAACTTATTTTCCGGCACACGCACAACTGGGACAAGGAAAGGATAGCCATGGTCGACAGGCAGATCATGCGCATAGCCATCTGCGAGTTCAGCTTTAAGCGCAGCGCCCCGGCGGTGGTCGCCATCAACGAGGCGGTGGCCGTCGCCAAGATCTTCGGAACGGAGGAATCCGGCCGTTTCGTCAACGGGATCCTGGACGCCGTGAACGTCGAAGTCAACAATCTCGTAAGGGAAGAGCAGACAAGGGAAGAAGCTGAAGAGCCGGCGCCCGAAGCGCCAGCGCCAAAGGAAGAGAAGCACAAGATCACAAGATCCGCTTATCTCGCGAAGTACGCCAGGGAGGCGACGATCCTGGAAAAAGAAAAGGAAGCCAGAAGGGCTGCCATAGAGGCGGAGCGCGAAGCCGAAAGGGAAGAGCGGCGCAAAGCCAGGGAAGCGGAGCGCGAGGCCAGAAGAGCGCTGCGGGAAGCCGAAAAGCTCGAGGAAGAGTATTGACATGTACGAAATAATTCTCACAGAAATGCAGGTGAAGCAGCTCGTCGAAAGACTGGCTTTCGAAGTTGCCGCCGACGTGGGGGACAAGCCTCTTATCGTCACGGGCGTTTTGAAAGGCTGTCTGCACTTCACGAGCGATCTTTTGAGAGCGCTTTCCAATTTGGGAGTGGAGGCGGAGACGGATTTCATAGACTGCGCCTCCTATTCCGGAACCCAGAGCACGGGCGAAGTGAAATGCATCCTTCCGCCGCAGCTGGACTGCAAAGGCAAATACGTTCTTTTGGCAGACACCGTATTGGAGACCGGCAGGACCTTGAAAAAAGCCATCGAGATCTATGAGGAGCTGGGTGCGGAAAAGGTCGAGGCCTGCGTGCTTTTGGACAAAAAGGATCTGAGAAAGGTTGACGTGAGGGCGAAGTTCATCGGAATGAACGCCGGCAACGATTTCATCATCGGCTACGGTCTGGACTATGAGCAGCGCTACCGCAATCTGCCTTTCGTGGCGAAATTAATACAGGAGTAAATCTATGGAGATCAAAGTTGGCATAGTCTACGGAAGCGTTTCCGACGAGGCGGTCATGAAGAACGCAAAGGAGATCTTGGAAAGCTACGGCGTTGGCTGCGAGGTCTCGGTCATGTCCGCGCACCGCACTCCGGACAAAGTCGCCGAATACGCCTCCAAGGCGCACGAAAGGGGCATCAAGGTCCTTATCGCTGGCGCAGGCCTGGCGGCCCATCTGGCGGGCGCCGTGGCGGCCCGCACGATCTTGCCAGTTATCGGCGTACCGCTGGAATGCGGAGGCCTTGGCGGATTGGACGCTTTGCTTTCAACGGTGCAGATGCCCAAGGGCGTTCCTGTGGCGACGGTGGCGGTTGGAAGCCACGGCGCCAAGAACGCCGCCTACCTTGCGCTCCAGATCCTGGCGCTGCAGGACGAAGCTTTGGCCGCGAGGCTTTGGAAGGAAAAGCGAGGCGAATAAAAGTGCGTGTGATGGATCTCAGGGAGAATAGGGAAGAAGCTATCGATGCTGCCGCCGACGCTTTGAGAGGCGGGCGCTTGGCCATATTCCCGACCGAGACGGTCTACGGGCTTTTCTTCACGGAAAAGGCGAAAGCCAACGCTTACGCCCTGAAAGGAAGAGATCAGGGCAAGCCCTGCGCGTACCACGTCGGCTCCTTTGAAACGCTCTTCTCCGTCGCGGGAGAACAGAGCGAGGAGATCATAAGCGCTTTGAAAGAAAAGCTGCCGGGCTCTTACACTTTCCTTTTGCCGAAAGACGGCGGAAAGGTGGGCGTCCGTTATCCCAATCACAAGGATGTTTGCGAGATGTTGGAAAAAGTTGGCGAGCCGGTCTTCGGAACGAGCGCCAACATAAGCGGGGAAGCTCCGCCGACGGATCTATCCGACACCAAAGCCCTGTGGGAGGGAGTGGCCGTCGCAGTGGACGGCGGAAGCGTCAGGGGAGTGGCCTCGGAGGTCGTCGACCTGACGGGAAGCGAACCGAGAACAATTAGGAAAGCGGAATAATTATGGAAGAAAAAAAGAGTGAAAAACTTTCCATGGAAGACGTCATGCACGAGCTGCAGAGCCGGACGAAATGCCCTTACGCCGAGGAGAAACTTTTCATCTACGCCCAGGCGATGGACCCCTACAACAGGCGCTACATCGTCCTCGAGTGCCCGGCCCGCCGCAACACCATTAGCGACAGCAAGAAGTGGAAAGTTTACCAGGAAGAAATAGAGGAACTTTGCTGCAACCCTTACTTCGCCTACAAATGCGAAAGCTACAAGTTGGTGAAGGAGCTCGACAAAAAAGGTTAATCTTATGAAACGCACACTTTTTATCACGGCGCTTTTACTTAGCGCGCAA
>DFCM01000086.1:0-725 GCA_002366995.1 bacterium UBP3_UBA3054
GAAAAGATAGATCTGCCGCTTATCGTGGCCGGCGCCCAAGGCTGGCTAAACGACAAGCTTAAAGAAAGAATAGAGAGCTCCAAGGGCCGCATCGTGCCAATTGGTTATGTTGACGAAGCAGATCTGGCGAGCCTTTACAGCGCGGCGCGCCTTTTGGTCTATCCTTCCATTTACGAAGGCTTCGGACTGCCGGTTTTGGAAGCCATGGCCTGCGGAACTCCTTCCGTCACGACCAACGTCGCCTCGCTGCCCGAGGTGGCCGGAAACGCGGCGCTCCTAATAGACGATCCCAAAGACATCAGCGCTCTCGCAAACGCCGTGAGAAAACTCGACGAAGACGAAAGCCTAAGGAAAACTCTGCTTGCCGCCGCGCCTGGTCAGGTCGCGAAATTCTCCTTGAAAAAGACCACGTCAGAAGCGGCGGCGCAGTACCGCGCCATACTTGAAAAAGGGAGGTTGTTTTAATGCCCGAATATAAAGATTTCGACATGCGGGTGGAAGAGATGGAAACGGAGCAGCTGCTGCGCCGCGTGAAATTCCATCTGGAAAACCCCGACGCGCAGACTAGCCGGCCCGTCGCGGAAACGCCCAAGGCCGCCGACTTCGACAATCTCCATCTCGGCAACGAGATGTATTTCCAGCTCGACTACGCCGCCAAGATCTACGATCCCAGGACGGTCCCGCAGAACACCAGGTTCCGCCGCATAAAGGGCCTTCTCATGCGC
>DFCM01000086.1:888-4045 GCA_002366995.1 bacterium UBP3_UBA3054
GAGGAAACGGTCGAGCGCTTCAATTATTTCCGCCAGTCGGAGGTGAGGAACGAGGAAGCCCTGAGAGTCATCGACTCCAGGCTTGAGCAGTTGGAAAAGTGGGGCGCCAAGGTCGATGACATCGCCGCCGGCGTCGCGGCGGTCCAGGACCGTCTGCAGGGATTGGAAAACGCGGTCCGCGCCCTGGCCGAATCGGGCGAGACCACAGCCAAACGTTTGGCTGCCGCCGACGAGGGCGTAAAAGCTATCGTCGCGCGCTTGAATGCCGCTGACGAAGGCATAAAGGCTATCGGCAAATTCAACGAAGATATCGTCAAGCGCCTTGATTCCGCGGACGAAGGCGTTAAGGCTGTCGCGAAACGCCTTGATTCCACGGACGAGAGCGTCAAGGCTCTCGGCAAGACCAACGAAGAGACCGCGAAGCGCCTGAACGCCGCGGACGAAGGCGTGAAGGGACTTGGCGAAGTCAGCGAACAGGCGGCCGCGCGCCTTGTCTCCATCGAGGCCGGCTTCAAAGAACTGCACGGCCTGGTGGACGATCTGCAGCTTAGGAACGCGGCCATCGGCGGCGTCTTCTCCGAACTGAAGGAGAAACTCGCCAGCGGAAACTTCACCGTGACCGCGGGCGGAAAGAAAGAAGCCGCCCCCAGCGTCATCGACGATTTCGAGAAAGCCTGGCAGTCCGCCGATTACGAGCTCTTCGAAGACGAGAGCAGGGGAGATGTCGCGGACATCAGGGAACGCCTCGGATTTTACGTTCCGCTGCTTGAAAAGGCCGCTGGCGGAGGCGGCCTGATCGCCGATCTTGGCTGCGGCCGCGGCGAGCTTCTGGAGCTTCTGAAAGAGAAGGGCCTTTCGGCCATCGGCATCGACAACAACGAAGCCGCGGTAATAAGGGGCAAAAAGGCCGGCCTCAACATGGAGTGCAAGGACCTCTTCCAATATCTTAGGGAAGCGAAAGAGGGAAGTTTGGCGGCCGTCACCGCCATGCACGTGATAGAGCACATGACTCCTTCCGAGCAGGGCGAATTCCTCGCGCTCTCGCTGAAGGCCCTGAAGCCCGGCGGCCTCATCGCCATGGAAACGCCCAACATTATGAACCTGCACGTGGCCTCCTGCGACTTCTACAGCGACATAACGCACGTCAGGCCGGTCCATCCGGTCGCCTTGCGGAACCGCATGAAGCAGATGGGCTACAAGGATATCGACATCAAGTTCCTCCATCCTTTCCCGCAGAGTGAACAGCTGATCCTGGACGCCCCCGGATTGAGTGAGGAAGCGAAAAAGAATTTTGAAAAGATAAACGATTTAATCTGGGGATGCCGCGACTGCGTCATTCTCGCAACCAAAAAGGAAAAAATATGATCCTTCTTACCGGTGGAGCCGGCTACATTGGCAGTCATTGTGTGAAACGTCTTATGGCAAAAGGTTACGAGGTAGCCGTACTTGACAACTTGTCGCGCGGTTTTCGCGACGCGGTCGTGACACCCTATTTTTACGAAGGCGACATTGGTGACAGAGCTATTCTGGAAAAGATCTTCACTGAGCACAAGATCGAGGCTGTGATGCATTTTTCCGCTTTCGCGGCCGTCGGTGAAAGTGTCGAGCACCCCGACATGTATTACAAGAACAACGTGGCTCAGACGCTGACGCTCATCACCGCCTGCCGCGATTTCGGCGTCAACAACTTCATCTTCTCCTCCACCTGCGCGACCTACGGCGACGTCAAGAAAGTCCCCATCAGCGAAGACACGCCGATCGCCCCCCTGAACCCCTACGGCTGGTCTAAGCGCATGGTCGAGCTGATCCTCGACGACTTCAGCAAGGCCTACGGCATGCATTACTGCATCTTCCGCTACTTCAACGCCGCCGGCGCCGATCCGGAAGGCCAGCTGAGGGAACGCCATGATCCCGAGACGCACCTCATCCCCTTGGTTTTGCAAGTCGCCCAGGGCAAGCGCCAAAATATCAAAGTCTTCGGCACCGACTATCCGACGCCCGACGGCACCTGCATCAGGGACTACATCCATGTCGACGACCTTAGCGAGGCTCACATCCTCGGTCTCGAATACCTGAAGAGGGAAAAGAAGAACGGCATCTTCAACCTAGGATCCGAAAACGGCTTCTCCGTCCGCGAGGTCATCGACGTCTGCCGCAAGGTGACCGGAAAAGAGATCCCGGAAGTCATGGTGGAACGCCGTCCGGGCGACGCTCCGAAACTGGTGGCCGACTCCACGAAAGCCAAGACCATCTTAGGCTGGCAGCCCAAGGAGAGCGAACTCGAATACATCGTTGAAACTGCTTGGAAAAGCATGAAATGATCCATTGGTGAAATTATGAAAAAAATAATTCCGTTTCTGGCCTGCTTTGTTTTCGTCTTGACCTTCTCCGTCTTGGCGGATGAAAGCAATACGGTTACGAAAGCGTCCGTTGACATGCCGGCCATCACTCAGGCTATCCACCGCGTTACGCTCGACAATTGGACGCCCAAGAAATTCGAGCAGCTGTCCACCGCCGTCGCCCAGAACCCGCCGTACGCCTATTATGTTCTGGCCTTGACGCAGTGGATGGTCAACAACTACGACCCGGCGAAGATAAAAGAAGAGTCCTGGTGCTCGATGGTCGGTTTGCAGCGCTGGTGCACGTTCCTTCACGCGCACAGAAGGGAACTGGCCAACCTTGACCAGAGATTCCTCAACTACATCATGTCGAACAGGGATTTCACGGAGAACTTCTTCGAGGCCTACTCCTCCAAGGACAATCTGGAAGGCGTCATGCGCATTCTCCAGGAGTATTATCTCCAGCGCCCCAAGACCTTCCCGAAATACAACAAACTTGCCATAGGTTTGGCCATCGTCTGGGACCAGCCGCCATCCGCCAACCCGCACGGGCAGGTGCCGGACGGCGCCGTCGTTCCCAACAGCGATACGGACCTTGAGCGCTATGACTTCTGGGTGCAGTCCAACGAAAAGGGCTTTATCGAGTGCAACTTTACCAAGACCGACCCCGGCATCATCAAGTTCATCATCAACGCCAACGCCCCCATTTCCGAGCTTGCCTGGGCTCAGCAGCACACCCATTACACCAGAAGCAGGCTCGGCAACGCCTACGGCTCCATCCACTACGTCTATGAGCGCGTGGAGAAGGGGCAGTACAG
>DFCM01000086.1:4202-5486 GCA_002366995.1 bacterium UBP3_UBA3054
TATTCCTCGACGGTCGGCAAAGCCGGCGGCATCCCGACGCTTTACTTCGGCGGTTCCGGCCGCGTCGGCTGGCACGCCTGGCTCGGCTATCTGAAGGACAACGACACCTGGGATCTGGAATGCGGCCGCTATTCCTCGCAGAATTACGTGGTCGGCCATGCCCAGGACCCCCAGACCAAAGAGAACCTGACGGACCATCAGCTCCTGCTCCTGACCGACGACGTTTACACCAAGGACGATTACAAGCAGGCCAACCGCATGGTCTACATGTCGCACGTCTTCTCCTTCACGAAGTACCCAGAAAGGTCGCTGGAAATTATCGACAACGCCATTAAGCTGGCGCCGAAAAACGTCTATGCCTGGAACTTCAAGACGCAGCTGCTTGAGAAGATGAACTCCACCAACCTGGTCGCCCACCTTGACGCCATGATCGGCCAGTTCCGCTATATCGAGGACATCACGGCCGCCTGCCGTCAGAAGCTCATCAAGGCCGCCAGGGCCGCCGGCAACGAAGAGCTGGCTGTCCAGATGGAGAAGAAGATCATCGACACGACGAAGAAGGACCGCTACGACCTCAGCCTTAAAGTTTACCGCGACCGCGCCACCCAATTGATGAGCGAAGGCAAATGGAAAGAGGCCGGCGACGAGGTCAGGAAATTCGTCAAGAAATTCAACAAGGAGGCCGCGGACTGCATGAGCATCACGGCCTGGTTTGTCAGGGCTTCCATAAGCAACGACCAGATCACGGAAGCCAACAAGACTTTCCGCAACTTCAAATCCTGCGTGGACTGGAACGACAGATTTTTCAAGCAGATCAGGGAAATGACGCTGGCGCTTGGCAAAGAAGTCGACGAAGCCAACAGAGTCCACAGCCGCAAGCAAGCAAGCGGCGGCAAGGAACCTCAGGAAGAGGAAGAAGAATAACAAAAATCAAAAAAGCTAGGAGACATCCATGAGAATGCACCTTCCTTTGGCGGCGCTTATTGTTTTCGGCGCTGTGAATCTCGTTTGCGCGGAAACGCCCGCCCCCAATCCCGAACACGCCGCGCTCTGCCGCCAGGCCGCCGCGGAAGGCATGGTCCTTCTTGAAAACAAAAAGAACGCCCTGCCCGTCGCGAAGGGCGAAAAGGTCGCTCTCATAGGAAAAGCCCAGATCCACTTCAGCCAGACCGGCACCGGGTCGGGCGACGTCAACGCCTATTATTCCGTAAACTTCCTGATGGGCGCCGAAGCCAGAGCGGAGAAGGGCGACATAGTGATCGACAAGGAATTAGCCGATAAATA
>DFCM01000057.1:0-444 GCA_002366995.1 bacterium UBP3_UBA3054
CCGGCCCGGGGGTGCGGCCGTTTTGCGTCAAAAAGCAAAAAAGGCACTTGCATCTGGCGGGCGCATTCGTTATAATGGCTATAATCGCTTGCATATGCGACCTGAATGAATATCAATTATCGAGAGGACGGATCCCCATGAGTGCATCACGCGAAAGAAAAAAGCGGGCGGTGCTTGCCGAAAGCGGCCAGAGCCCGAAGCAGATCAAGGCTGCCCAGGAAAAGAAAAGAAAGACGCACCGCAGAACGGTCGGCATCATTGCCCTCGTACTGGCGCTGGCCATCGGCATCGGCCTGTTCTATGGTCTGGTCGTTCGGCCCAAGGCCCTGCCCAAGAAGACCGTGGCCCTGCGCACCGGCGATCACGAGCTGTCCGCCGTGGAATTCAGCCACTATTATTATGACGCGATCAACTCGTTCTATCAGAATTACGGCTCCTATCTGA
>DFCM01000057.1:554-895 GCA_002366995.1 bacterium UBP3_UBA3054
CAGCCCATCGACCAGCAGGTCTATGACCAGGAGACCGGCGAGACCTGGGCGGAGTATTTCAAGAAGAGCGCCGCCGATACGGCGAAGTTCGATTACGCCGTCTATGACGAGGCGAAAGCCGCCGGCTACACGCTTTCCGCGGAAAGCGAGCAGGCCATTCAGGACAGCATCAAGACGCTGGAGACCCAGGTCAAGGAGAACGGCTTCAAGTCCATTGACCAGTATTTTGACCAGGTCTACGGCAAGGGCTGCAGCAAGAACTCTTACCTTGCCTATCAGCGTATCCGCGCCACCGCTTCGGAGTATTCGAAGAAGCTGGACGATGAGCGCGAATTCTCCGA
>DFCM01000057.1:975-2508 GCA_002366995.1 bacterium UBP3_UBA3054
CTACTCCGACGAGGCCATCCAGGCCAAGGACGACGAGAACCCCGCGAAGTACTCCACCGCCACTTATCGCTCTTACCTTCTAAGCGCCAGCAACTACAAGCCTGAGACCGCGACGGATGAGGAAGGCGAAGAAGAGGAGGAGATTTCCGAAGAGGAACAGGCCGCCATTGACGAGCAGGCGCTGAAGGACGCCAAGGCCGACGCCGACAAGATGGTCGCTGCCGCCACCTCCGAGAAGGCCTACACCGATATGGCGCTGGAGCTTGCCTCCGAGGGCGCCAAGTCGACCTACGAAAATGCCGACGCCACCCTGCATTCCGGCGACAGCTACGACGACATCAACTCTCTGTTTGTGGATTGGCTCTTTGACAGCGCTCGTAAGGAGGGCGATGTGACCACCATTGCCGACGCGGACAGCGGCTACTACGTGCTCTACTTCCTGTCCACCGACGACAACAACTACAACACCGTCAATGTGCGTCATATCCTGATCACCCCGGAGAATGACGAGGATTCCGACAACGACGGCACCCCCGACAAAGCCTCCGACGCCGCGGACGCCGCCGCCAAGGAAAAGGCGGAGAAGATCCTGGCCGACTGGAAGGCCGGCGACGCCACCGAGGACAGCTTTGCCGCCCTGGCCAAGGAGAATTCCAGCGACAACGCCGACGACGGCGGCCTCTATGAGGATGTTTACAAGGGCCAGATGGTCGCGGAGTTTGAGGACTGGTGCTACGATCCCGCCCGCAAGGCCGGCGACACCGGCATCGTCAAAACCACCTACGGCTATCATATCATGTACTTCGTGGGCGAGGGCGAAAATTACCGCCGCCATCAGATCCTGCACGATCTGAAGGACGCCGCTTATGACGAATGGGCGGAAAAGATCGTTGAGGGCAAGGACGCCGTCCTGGACGAGGCCGGCACCAAGTTCCTGCGCACCGATCTCGTGCTCGGCTCCAACGAGGCGGCTGCCCAGTAAGCAAATAATCAAAACACGTATCATAAAAAAATCCCTCCGGCTTGCCGGAGGGATTTTTTTGCATATGAAAATGAAAAACCCCTTCCCGAAGAGGGAAGGAGGAATTTTTCATGCGAAGGCTCAGGCCAGCTTGTTCATCTTCACGGCCATGCTGCTCTTCTTACGGGCAGCGGTGTTCTTGTGAAGGATTCCCTTTTTCACAGCCTTGTCCACGGACTTCACAGCAGCCTTGAAGGCGGCGTCCGCCAGGTCCTTGTCGCCGGACGTGATGGCAGAGTCGAACTTTTTCACGGTCGTCTTGAGCGCGGACTTCGCGGCCTTGTTGCGCTCGTTCTCAGCCTTGGAGATCAGAACTCTCTTCTTTGCGGATTTGATGTTGGGCACGGATTACACCTCCTCTGATCGCGTTGTATATGTCAAGAAATCACATCGCGTGAAATCCCATGCAGTAAAACATTATATCTTCATGAAACGAAAAAATCAATAGTCATTTTTCATTTTTTATGTCTGTTTTCAGAAAAAAGCCGTGCTCCGGGCGAAACGGACGTGTT
>DFCM01000138.1:822-968 GCA_002366995.1 bacterium UBP3_UBA3054
CCGTCAATTCCTTTGAGTTTCACTCTTGCGAGCGTACTCCCCAGGCGGTATGCTTATCGTGTTTACTGTGACACCGAAGGGGTTGATTCCTCCAACGTCTAGCATACATCGTTTACAACGTGGACTACCAGGGTATCTAATCCTGT
>DFCM01000138.1:1036-13263 GCA_002366995.1 bacterium UBP3_UBA3054
GACTACCAGGGTATCTAATCCTGTTTGCTCCCCACGCTTTCGGGCTTCAGCGTCAGTTGCGCGCATGTGAACCGCCTTCGCCTCCGGTGTTCTAATAGATATCTACGCATTTTACCGCTACACCTATTATTCCGTTCACATCTCACGTACTCTAGTCCGCCAGTATCACCTGCTTCACGGAGTTGAGCTCCGTGCTTTTACAAGTAACTTAACGGTCCGCCTAGACCCCCTTTACGCCCAATAATTCCGAACAACGCTTGCCCCTTTCGTATTACCGCGGCTGCTGGCACGAAATTAGCCGGGGCTTGTTTGTCAGGTACTGTCCCTCCGCGTTATCTATTAAATACGCGGCATTCTTCCCTGTTCAAAGCGCTTTACAATCCGAAGACCTTCATCGCGCACGCGGCGTCGCATCATCAGACTTTCGTCCATTGTGAATGATTCTCGACTGCAGCCTTCCGTAGAAGTCTGGGCAGTGTCTCAGTCCCAGTGTGGCCGGTCAACCTCTCAGTTCGGCTACCCATCCTCGCCTTGGTAGGCCTTTACCCCACCAACTAGCTAATAGGTCGCGGGCCGTTCCGTTAGCGGCAGGCCTTGCGGTCCCCACCTTTCTTGTTAAAACCAGCGTTTTAACATCACATCCGGTATTAGCGTCCCTTTCGGAACGTTATCCCAAACTATCGGGTACGTTACCCACGTGTTACTCACCCTTACGCCACTAGACTTTATAAAGTATTGCTACAACATAAAGTCCCGTTCGACTTGCATGCCTAATCCACGCCGCCAGCGTTCGTTCTGAGCCAGGATCAAACTCTCCGTAAAATACAGATATAAAATCTTAGCTCGTAGTCTCTGTTTTCATCCAGAGACACGCTTAGCTTTTCGCTATTGTTGTTCTTGACTTATTGTTTACACAATTGACAAGTTTCTTTGAAGAGATCTGGAGTGATCTCTTCCGCACTTGCTTTTGGCACATCATAAAACCTTTCCAACTGTCAAAGATCAATTTTCATTCCGGCTCTCGCCGTCTCACCTTTCGCCCTTTTCGACGATGGTGAGGAGTAGTATATCAAATACTGTTTCAAAAAGTCAACCCCCCCTCCGCAAGGCCCCCTTGGGACCCCTGGCGGGCGGGCTCAACTTCCCTGTCTGGCTAAGGGGCGCGCTAAGCTTTTCTCTCTTTCGCTTTCCCGCTTTTTCAGGCAAGTGGCGATAATAATACTAAACCCTTTTCTGAAAGTCAAGAGCACCCTGTCCGTCCAGGCGACGCCTTTAGAATATCCGTCATCTGCCTAGGGGTGGCTATTCGCTCGTCATTAGGAAAATGCGAAACGATGACATTTGTATCAATTACCGCGAAGCATATCATTCTTCTCTTTTCTTGCCGCCGCGATCTCGGCGTTGATCTCCTCCAATGTCATTTCTGAAGTTCCGTTTTTCTTCGCGGTTTCGCCCATTTCCCAGAGAGCGAGCAAGCCTTCCTTCGCTTCTTTACTTATCTTCATACTAAACGGGAGCCCGTTTTCCTGTATTAAACGGAGCATGCACATCCTAAGATAAACAGATGTGTTCAAGCCGATCCGCTCCAGAATCAGAGCCGCCTGTTGTTTTTCTTTCTCACTCATACGAAATTGTATTAATGCGTTCGCCATAATTGTCCCCTTTTAATTTTTTATTAATTAACGCGGACATTATAGCAGGTTATGCATACATTTGCAATACATTATCATTCAAATGATTATTCTGCTCAGTATACAGCATAACCCATCTATAAGTAAGCGGTCGCAAATTGGGAAAAATTGCGTCGATCTTCGCAAATGCCTCAGTGCGAGAAGAGACTGGAGACTCCCGCCAGGCTTCCCTTGGTCTCCACTATGAGGTCAACGTTGGGGAAAAGCTTTTCTTCCACCGGGACGCCGCAGCTCAGGAGGATGACCTTTTTGCCTTCCGCTTTAGCTTTGTCTATGGTCGCTTTAAGATTCTCTATCTCGCTATTTGGTGGGGAGGCGGAGGAATAGTTGTAGACGAGGACGATGTCGGGAGTAACTTCAAAACTGCCGCCGTTGAAAATGAGGAATCCGCGCTGGCGGGCGGCGGAAAAGAAATTTCTGGAAAACCACTGGGACTTTTCCGGGGGCATTTCTTTAAGAAGAGAGGCGTCCCCTTTCATGGTAATGGTTGCCTTGGACAGAGAATCGATCTCCTGCGGAGTCTTGTCCGGACCACAATAAGAAAAGAAAGAAAGCGTTAACGTTTCTTTATTTTCCCGGCAGCGGTCCTTGAGCTTTTTAATCCTGCCATAAGACGCTATCAATTCTCCAAGCGGGTAACGGCCGTCTGCCACCGCGGCCTCAGCCTTGTCAAGCAGGTCATCCCATTCCTTAATGGAGGCAAGGGACTGGAACCTTTTCGTCACCATCGTTATGTCGCAGCCGGCGATCCAGGATTCTATGACAGCCTCTTTCCAGTCGAAACTTTTCGAGATCGCGTCCATGTCCATGTCGTCGCTTATTATGACGCCCTCGAAGCCGAGTTCGTTTCTCAGAACGTCTTTCAAGATGGTCTTGGAAAGCGTGGCCGGGCGCAGGATCTTTTGGCCGTTTAAACCAGTCAGAGCTCCGGTCTCTATGTTAGGAAACTGGATGTGCGAAGTCATCACGCAGTCGACGCCTTCGTCTATAGCCGCCTTGAAAGGCTTGAGCTCAAGACTTCTGAGATCATTAAGAGTCTTCTCGACTCTCGGCAGACCGGTGTGGGAATCGACCGCAGTGTCCCCGTGACCTGGGAAATGCTTGGCGCAGGAAAGCAGGCCGTGCTTTCTGAAGGATCTGATGAAAGCCTTTGCGCCCTTACTGACTGTTTGGGCGTCGTGCCCGAAGGAGCGAGTGTTGATGACGGGATTCTTTGGGTTGCTGTCGATGTCGCAGACCGGAGCGAAGTCAAGGTCGAATCCGGAGGCCAGGGTGAGGTCGGCCAGCTCACCGGCCATGTTCTCTATGTAGGCGTCGTCCATTCCTCCCAGAGCCGCGGCGGAGGGGAAATGCGGGCCGAAGGTGAGGCGCTCCACTCTTCCCCCTTCCTCGTCTACGGTCAGGAGCGGATCGTACCAGCCGTTTGCCCTGGCCTCGGCGCGGATATCGGCGGTTAGTTTTCCGACTTGAGGACCGTCCTGGCAGCTTTCCGCGAAAAGTATGACGGCTCCCGGACGCAGGGCGTTGAGCGCTTCCGCGATCTCCTCGTCCAGGGCTTTTACGGTGAAGGTCACGGACTCGTTTGAGACGATGGCGTCGGAGATCCAGTAGCGCAGGTCGACGCAAAGCTTCTGCCGGAGAATTTCTCTTACAGGCACAGGAAGCGGCTGTTCGCCCACTTTATTGGCAGGCGCGGCGCAGGATAGGAGCGAAAGCAGAGCTCCTGCGGCGAGGAACGCTGTAAGGAAAAAGCGCTTCATCAGAAGCGTTCGTCGATGACGCGTTTACTCTTCTTCTCGCTTCTCGGGAGAACGCCGAGTTCGACGACCTTGACGAGCGGCGTGAAGCCGATCCTGGATTTGACGCGCTCGGCGATCCTTCTGGCGATGTCGAGGAAGTCCACCGTGCCGTTCGTCTCAACGTAGATACGCATAGTGTCCTTGCCCTCGAGGTGCGAAATACGGATCTGGTATTCGCTACTGAGTTCCGGGAAGGTCTGGAGGATCTCTTCGATCTGCTTCGGGAAGACGTTGACGCCTTTGATCTTCATCATGTCGTCGCTTCTTCCGGCGATGACGTCGATCCTCGGATACGTCCTGCCGCAGGGGCAGGTTCCGGGGATGATCCTGGAAAGGTCGTGCGTGCGGTAACGGATCAAGGGCGCGCCTTCCTTGACGAGCGTCGTGATGACGATCTCGCCCCACTCGCCGTCCGGGAGGACCTTGCCGGTCTCGGGATCGATGATCTCGGTGTAGAGGTAATCGTCGAAGATGTGCATTCCGGTATCATATTTGCAGTTGATGCCGATGCCAGGGCCGTAGATCTCGGTCAGGCCGTAGATGTCGTAGAGTTCAATGCCGAGTTCCTCATGTATGCGCTTGCGCATCTTCTCGCCCCAACGCTCGGAACCGATGACGCCTTTCGTAAGATGGATCTTGTCCCTGATGCCGCGCTTGGCGATCTCTTCCGCCAGAAGGAGCGCATACGAACTTGTGGCGCAGAGCACGGTGGACTTCATATCCATCATCATCTGCAGCTGTTTTTCCGTGTTGCCCGGTCCCATAGGAATAGCCATGGCGCCCAAGAGTTCGCAGCCGGCCTGGAAGCCGATGCCGGCGGTCCAGAGACCGTAGCCGGGAGTAATGTGGATGCGGTCCTTGTTCGTGATGCCCGCCAGTTCATAGCAGCGCTTGAACATGATGGCCCAGTCTTCCACGTCCTTTTTTGTGTAAGGGATGATCACCGGAGTGCCGGTCGTGCCTGAGCTGGAGTGGATCCTGACCACTTCCTCCTCGGGACAGGCCATCAGACCCAGGGGGTAGGCTTCCCTGAGGTCGCTCTTTTCAGAGAAGGGCAGCTTCTCAAAATCATCCTTGGAAGAGAGCTGTTCCACTCCCGCTTCCTTAAGCTTTTTGCCGTAGAAGTTCTGGGAAGAGATGAGTCGGGTTATCTGCTTGTTGACAAGTGAAAGTTGGCTGGCGTTGATCTCCATATGTTACTCCTGGTATAGAAGGGCTTTTAAATTGATTTCCTGTATCTTGGGAGGCATGAGCTCCGTGATCGTTTCATTTAATTCTTCCGCGCCGAAACCGAGAAGGCCGGCTTTCGCGGCCTGGCCCAGCATTAGGACGTTTATGACTTTTTCGCTGCCCAAAGCTTTGGCGGCGGAAATGGTGTCCACAAAAATGATGTCGGGAACGGCGTTTTTAAGATAGGCGGTTATCTCGTCAAGCAGGTACGGCGGTCCGCCCAGCATGGCGTTGACAGGGATGACCGGGCAGGAACTCGTTACTATCTTGCCGCCGTCTTTTAGATAAGCGAGGTTTCTCAGAGTTTCCGCTATCTCGAAACCGAGTATAAGGTCGGCTTCTTTTTCGCCGATGATGGGCGAATGGATGTTCTTGCCTATCCTGATGTGGCTTACGACGCTGCCGCCTCTTTGCGCCATGCCGATGGTCTCGGCGGTCTTGATCTCAAGGCCCAGGCGCATGGCGGTGGCCGCCAGAAGACGCGAAGCAAGGACTGTCCCCTGCCCGCCCACGCCGCAAAGGATGATGTTCAGATCGAAACTCGGAATGTCTTTTTTGGGGCTTTGGGAAGGTTTGCGTTCCTCCCGCTTTTGTGCTTTGGGAGGCTCGTTTTTGATGAGCTCTTCCCTTCTCTTGTGGGGCGGACAATCGATGGCGCCGAACGCGCAGACGTTTTGGCAGAGGGCGCAGCCCGTGCACTGACGGTCGTCGATGAAAGCCTTTTTGCCTTTCAAGATGAGGCCCGGGCAGCCCAGTTCGCGGATACACTTCTGGCAGCCGACGCACTTGCTCTCGTCGACCTTGGCTTTAGCGCCCTGGGGTTTGAATTTGACGATGCAGGGATAGCGGAAGATGATGGCTTTCACACCTTTTTCGGAAGCGACTTGCTTTACGGTCGCGACCGCCAGATCAAAGTCCAGAGGATCGACTTCCGCGATAGTCTTGACGCCGATGCCTTTCAAAACTTCCTTAGGATCGATGGCGGCGGTCACGTCCCCCATCAGAGTCTGACCGGTGCCGGGATGCGGCTGGTGGCCGGTCATGGCCGTCGTGGAATTGTCTAAGATGACTACCGTAAGATCCGCTTGGTTGTAGATGGCGTTAACAACTCCCGTAAGTCCGGAAGCGAAGAACGTCGAGTCGCCGATGAAAGCGAAACATTTCGTTCCCTTGTCAACTCTTCCTATCCCCTGGGCGATGGTGATGCCGGCGCCCATGCAGAGACAGGTGTCGCACATGTCGAGAGGTTTCGCGTTGCCAAGAGTGTAGCAGCCGATGTCGCCGCAGAAGACCGCCTTCTCTCCCTTAACAGCCTGCTTTACGGCGTAGAAGGAAGCGCGGTGCGGACAGCCGGCGCAAAGAACGGGCGGCCTTATTGGAAGCGCGGGAGCGTCGGTTGTCTTGCTTTCTTTTTCCGTTTCGAATTGCAGGAAATCGCTGAGCAGCGCTTTAATTTCTTTCGGCGTGTTCTCGCCGGCCGGTTTCACCGTGCCGTCCAGCTTGCCTTTGATCTTCACTTTTATGCCGCGCTTGCCCATGACCTCGAAAAGCTCTCTTTCCAAAACGGGATCGAGCTCCTCCAGGACGAGGACTTCTTCAAGGCCCATGAGAAATTCTTCCGCCAATTCTTCCGGGAACGGGAAAGGCGTGGAGACTTTCAAGATCCTCGGGCTGTCTTTGCCTTTCAGGATATCCCTTGCGTAGGCGTAGCTGATACCGGAGGCGGCAATACCTTTCTTCGTCTCCTTGTCTTCCTTTATTATGAAGTTCCTCTCATATTTCGAAAATGTTTTCGAGAGTTCCTGATTGCGCTTTTCTATTAACGCGTGGTTTTTCAGCGAGAGCTTCGGGAAGATCACCCAGCGTAAAGGATCCTTTTCAAAGCCTAGCGGAAAATGCTCTTCGTATTCCGCCTCCTCCTTTACGTCGAGGCTGGCGTAGCTGTGGTCGATCCTCGTGGTGGGGCGGAAAATGACGGGCGTACCGTATTCGTGCGAGAAAGCGAAAGCTTCCTGGATCATCTCATAGGCTTCCTTCACGGAAGAAGGATCGAAAACGGGAAGCTTACTGTATTTGGCGAAAGTCCTGGTGTCCTGCTCCGTCTGCGAGGAGATGGGACCGGGGTCGTCCGCGACGAGAACGACCAGGGCGCCCTTGACGCCGATGTAGGCAAGGCTCATAAGGGGGTCGCTGGCGACGTTAAGCCCAACCTGCTTCATCGTGACAAGGACGCGCGCGCCGGAATAGGCCGCGCCGGCGGCCGCTTCCAGAGCGGCTTTCTCGTTGACGGACCACTCGACGTAAGTCTTGTCCGTCTTCCTTTTGGCTATGGTCTCAAGGACTTCCGTGGAGGGCGTCCCCGGGTATCCGGCCGCCAGATCAAGCCCTGACGCCAGCGCTCCCAAGGCCATCGCCTCGTTGCCCATTAAAAATTCTCTTGCCATAACGAAATAATGCCCTATGTTATTGAGTAATTTTAACTTTTAAGCCGAATTTTTGTCAATAGGTTTTCGTTTTTCAGGTCTTTCAGCCTAAAATAGCGATATAAGGCGTTTTAGAGTATTTCCTTTCTTTTTGGAGGCTGTTTTGCTATGATTTTTAGAGTATTTTTCAACATTTATCTAATTTGACGCAACTTCTTTAAATGGACAAGGATTTTTGGGCCAACGCCTTCGCCATGCCGCGCTCCGAGCGCCGGCACGACGAACTTATCGCCAAGATAGCGCAAGGCATAGCGCGGCGCAGACTAGCCTTCCCTGCCATCCTTGCCCTTGAATCCGTCAAACCCCTCAACTACCTGGCCAGCCAGGCTCTCATCGTCCTTACTCCCGCCCTCGGAATGTTCATCGAATACGCGACGCTCGACGACATCTGCGACATGCTGCAGGAAAGAAAGAACGTTGAGCGTTTGATCGCCGCGATCGACATGGAAAACAAGAAGCTCACGGCGAACCCACCTTCCCCGGAAAATAACCAGCCGGCTGATCCCGGCCCAACGCAAAATAAATAATATGGCAGAAAACAAAGCCCCCGAAGTAATCTTAGCAACCGACTGCGGCTCGACGACCACCAAAGCGATCTTAATTGAGAAGCGCAACGGCAGCTACCGTCTGGCCGCCCGCGGCGAAGCCCCCACCACTGTGGAAGCCCCCGCGGAAGACGTCACCAGAGGCGTCATCAACTCCATCGCGGAAATTGAGGACATCACGAAACGCACCTTCATCCGCGACGACAAACTAATCGTTCCCAGAGAGGGCGACAAAGGCGCGGACGCCTACATCTCCACCTCCTCCGCCGGCGGCGGCCTCCAGATGATGGTGGCCGGCGTGGTCAGTCAGATGTCGACCGAATCGGCAGCGCGCGCCGCTCTCGGCGCCGGCGCCATCGTCATCGACTCTTTGGCGACCAACGACCGCAGACGCCCCTACGAGCGCATCGAAAGGATCAGAAACCTTAGGCCGGACATGATACTTCTCTCCGGCGGCACCGACGGCGGCACGGTCCGCCACGTGGTGGCCCAGGCCGAGACGATCGCCGCGGCCGACCCCCGTCCCCGCTTCGGCGCCGGCTACGAACTGCCCGTCATTTACGCCGGCAACGCGGCCGCCAGGCCCGCCATCGAGCAGACGCTCGGCAAGAAGACCGCGCTGCAGATAGTCGACAACCTCCGCCCGACTCTGGAAACGGAAAATCTTAAGCCCGCCCGCGACGCCATCCATGACCTCTTCCTCGAACACGTCATGCAGCAGGCTCCGGGATACAAGAAACTCATGACCTGGACTTCGGCTCCCATTATGCCGACCCCGGGCGCCGTCGGCGACATCATGAAACTCATCGCCCGCCGCAACAACATCCAGGTGGTCGGCACCGACATCGGCGGCGCCACGACCGACGACTTCTCCGTCTTCAGGGCGGACCGCAACAACCCGGAGAGCGAGCAGGTCTTCAACCGCACCGTCTCCGCCAACCTGGGCATGAGCTACTCCATCTCCAACGTGGTGGCTTCCGCCGGACTTGCGAACGTCCTGCGCTGGGTCCCCGTCATGGAAGACGAGAGGATCTTGAGAAACCAGATCAGAAACAAAATGATCCGACCCACGACCATCCCGCAGAACATCGAGTCTTTGATGGTCGAGCAGGCCATCTGCCGCGAGGCACTGAGACTGGCCTTCATGCAGCACAAGGAAATGGCGGTCGGATTGAAGGGCGCCCAGAAATCGACTTCTTTCGCGGACGCCATGAGCCAGACCGTCAAGGAAGACACGCTGGTCGACATGATGGGACTGGATATCATCGTGGGTTCCGGCGGCGTGCTCTCGCACGCTCCCAGAAGAAACCAGAGCGCCCTCATGATGATCGACGGCTTCGCGCCGGAAGGCTTCACTCAGCTGGCGGTTGACTCCATCTTCATGATGCCGCACCTCGGCGTTCTGGCGCAGATCAACGAAGACGCCGCGCTGGAAGTCTTCGAGAAAGACTGCCTCATTTACCTCGGCACCGTAATAGCCCCGGTCGGCATCGCGCCGTTTGGCAAGCCCTGCATGAAAGTGAAATTCCAGGGCAAGGAATACGAACTGAAGAGCGGCGAGATCAAGCTCCTGCCCCTGGGCCTTGGCGAAGAGGCGGAAGTGACCGTCGATCCCACCAGGAAATTCAACGTGGGCGCGGGCTACGGCAAAGCCGTGACCAAGAAAGTCAAAGGCGGCGTGGTCGGCCTTATCCTCGACGCCCGCTGCCGTCCCATCCAGCTCCCCGCCAGTCAGGAAGACAGAGTGAAGCTCCTCCAGATCTGGAACAAGGAACTCGACATCTACCCGGAAAAATAAAAACCAAATAAAACTATGGCATACGCATATTCACCAGGTCTTAAAGTTTTAAAATCCACGGTGCTGCGCCGCAACAGGCGTCTTCCCATCAAGGGTCAGACGCTCGTTAAGATCGGCGACAAAGTCGGCGCCGAACAGGTCGTTCTGAAAACCGAACTCCCCGGCAAGGCTGACGTCGTCAACGTCATGAGCCTCTTGGGCTGCCAGCCCCACGAAGTGAAGCAGTTCATGGTCAAGCCAATCGGCGAGCACGTTGAGAAAGGCGAGCTTCTCGCCATGCGCGCCGCCTTCTTCGGCCTCTTCAAAACCAGGATCGAATCCCCCATGAGCGGAACGATCGAATCTGTCTCCGACGTTTCCGGCCAGGTCGTCATGCGCGGCGCCCCGGTGCCCGTCGACGTCAAGGCCTACATCGACGGCAAAGTCGTGGAAGCGGACGAAGGCGAGCACGTGACGGTCGAAGTGACGGGCTCCTTCATCCAGGGCATCTTCGGCGTGGGCGGCGAGACCTACGGCAGGATCGTCATGGCCTCCAGCGACCCCAACGGCGTCCTGGACGAGAATTCCTTCACTGAAGAAATGAAAGGCTGCGTGGTCGTGGGCGGAAGTTTGATCACCTACAACGGATTGCAGAAAGCCATAGAAGTCGGCGTGAACGCCGTCGTAGTCGGCGGCTTCGACGACGCCGACCTTAAGAAATTCCTGGGCTTCGACCTTGGCGTAGCCATCACGGGCCACGAAGAGCTGGGCCTTACGCTCGTCCTGACGGAAGGCTTCGGCCAGATCCCGATGGCGGACAAGACCTTCGCGCTCTTGAAGGAATGCGAAGGAAAGAACGCCTCCGTGAACGGCGCCACGCAGATCAGAGCGGGCGTCATGCGCCCCGAGATCATCGTGGCCAGGGACGAGGAAGCCTCCATGAAAGAAAACGAGGCCAAACTGATCCTCGACATCGGAACGAGAGTCCGCGTGATCAGAGAGCCGTACTTCGGACTGTTTGGAACGGTCACCGCTTTGCCCGCGGAACTGACGAAACTGCCCACGGAATCTCTGGCCCGCGTTCTGGACCTCAAGTTCGACGACGGAACGGTCGCGACCGTGCCTAGAGCCAACGTTGAAATCATGGCGACGGAAAAAGACGACACCGCGGAGAACTGATCCAGGGCGAAATAAATCTGAAAATCAAATATCAGGATAAACATGGAACTTTTTAAAATCAAAGATCTGCCGATGTGGCTCCAGTATCTCAACGAGAACTGGTTCGATCTCAACAAACTCAACGCTTTGATCGGGATCATTATCTTCGGCGCTTTAATCGTCTACTTCATCCGCCGCGCGAAGAGCGGCGCCTTCCTCTTCGTCAGACGCATCCCGGGCCTCGAATCCATCGAGGAAGCCCTGGGCCGCGCGACCGAGATCGGCCGGCCGATACTTTACATCTCCGGTATCGGCGGCGAATCCGACATGCAGACCATCGCGGCCATGAACATTCTTGGCAACGTGGCTGAGCAGATCGCCCACTACGACACCGACCTCAAGGTCCCCTGCATCAACCCGATCGTCATGACCATCGAGCAGGAATTGGTGAAGCAGGCCTACACGCGAGCCGGCAGGCCCGAGAACTACAAGGAAGACTGCGTCTACTATCTTTCGGACAACCAGTTCGCCTACGCTTCCGCGGTATCCGGCATCATGGTCCGCGAGAAACCGGCGGCCAACTTCCTCCTCGGCAACTACGCGGCTGAAAGTCTGATCATCGCCGAAGCGGGCGCCTCTACCGGCGCCATCCAGATCGCCGGCACCGCCGCCATCAGCCAGATCCCCTTCTTCATCGTGGCCTGCGACTATACGCTGATCGGCGAAGAGCTCTTCGCGGCCGGCGCCTACGTTTCCAGAGAGCCCCTGCTCCTTGGCAGCCTGAAGGGCCAGGACATCGCGAAACTCGTCATCATCCTCATCATGATCATCGCGATCATACTGGGGACGATTGCCGCCATCATAAATTCCGACAACGGAATTTTCCAATGGCTCAGTGATTTCATGAAACAGATCTTTGACCTGAAAGCTTTCAAATAAGAGGACCGACAGAATATGCGCAATTATCTTCCCCCTATCATCTGCGGTGTCTGCGGCGTCATAATGATGCTGCACTTCTTCCTTCCGGAAAACACCGTGCTCTACAAAACCATGATGGAATGGGTGACGAACTCGACCATCGTCGTCGGCGTCTTCGGCCTCTTCATCGGCTTGGCCAGCCTGGTCCACAACCACGGCAACCGCATCGCCCGCCGCTCCCCCGGCTGGGGCTACAGCGTCATCACGCTTAGCTTCACCGCCATCGTGGCCCTGACCGGCATCATCAGCCAGAATGTCGGCCCCTCCGTCGTGAGCAAGCCGCTTGACAGATACAATTACGACAACCGCAAGAACCAGGACCACACCCTCATCACCCACACGCTCTTCGGCTACAAAGACGAGACCTTTAAAACGAACCTCGTGGCTGCCGCCGCATCTGACGCCCCTGAAATGAAAGGCGAAGAGATCACGGTGAGAAAGGTCCCCCTCTTCATGTTCTTCTACAACTACGTCATCATGCCGATGGGCGCCACGACCTTCTCGCTTCTGGCTTTCTACATGATCACGGCGACGTACCGCGCCATGCGCGCGAAGTCCTGGGAGGC
>DFCM01000138.1:13419-14233 GCA_002366995.1 bacterium UBP3_UBA3054
TGATCGGCAAATGGATCATGGGACACGCTCAGCTCATAGTCTACATGAGCCTTATACTCTATATCATGTACGCCGCCATGAAGCAGTTCTTCTCCCGCAACTTCCTGACCTGCGGAATACTGACGGCCTCCGCGGCCCTGATCGGCGTCATCTGGTACTATACTCCTTCCGAAGTCGACTTCGAGACCATGAAGTCCGTCATCCTGAATTACCCCAACAATGCCGCGAAACGAGGCATCCTGATCGGCGTGCAGCTAGGCTCCCTGGCCACCAGTATCAAGATCCTCTCCGGTATCGAGAAACCCTATATGGGAGGCCGCGGCTAAGGTATGGCTTCAGGAAGCCCCAACATTTACGGCCCGAAGCAGAATTTCTGGCAGAGGCACTACCGTCCGCTCATCTACCTGCTGACGCTTCTTTGCGTGGTGGGTGGAACGCTGACCAGGCTGCCCTTGTCCCTTTCCGTCTCTGACGCCACCCAGGGAGTTTTCGATACTTTGGAAAAACTCCCTGAGTTGAGGGCGCAGGAATTGGAAAAGCAGCAGGCGCTGCTAAGCGCTAAGCTTGAGGAAGCGAAGAAAGGGAGCGGCCCCGACCTCCAGAAAGAGATCGCCGCCATAAGGGACAGAATTGCCAGGCTGCAAATGAACCCCAAAGGCGTCGTCTTGGTCTGCATCGACTTCGACCCGTCTACGGAAGCGGAACTCGGCCCCATGGCCCACGCCTTCATCAGGCACGCTTTCTCCCGCGGCGTCAAAGTGCTTGTCAACACCGGCGGCAACGTCATGAGCCAGCCTCTGGCGCAGAACATCAT
>DFCM01000085.1 GCA_002366995.1 bacterium UBP3_UBA3054
AATGTCTACACCAGAAGCGACGCTTGCGGCGCGGCTGAGACGTTTGCGGCCTTCCTGGGCAAGAAGCAGGAAAATTTGAAGGGCAGCGGCATCCCCAGCGACCCCGGCGTTCCGGAAGCTGTGAGAGGCGACGTGAGAGGCATCGGCTACTGCAACCTGAACTACGGCTACGATCCTGAGACCGGCCGTCCCGTCAAGGGCGTTTTGACGGTCCCCGTGGATGTCAACGAGAACGGCGTCGTCGACAAGGACGAAGAGATCACCACCAAGGAATTCCTGATCTCCTCCATCCAGAAAGGCGTCTATCCCGCTCCTCCCGCCAGAGACCTTTACTTCGTGACGAAGGGTGAACTTAAGCCCGCCGCCAAGGAGTTCTTACTCTGGACCATGACGGAAGGTCAGAAATTCAACGACGCCGTCGGCTACATGTCTCCTAACAAGGAGAATCTTGAAAAAGCCATCAACAGCCTCAAGTAATAAAAGTATTTTATGCTGGGCGACTCATCTCTCAAATACCGCGTACGCGAAGACTGCATCACGGGCTGGCTTCTGAAAGTGCCTGTTTTGATCGCGGTGGGCATGCTTGTCCTTTTCTTTGTCGTGCTGACCGCCAAGTCCTGGCCGCTTCTGACGGGCGGGCATTTCTGGCAGGTCTTGACCTCTTCCGAATGGCTTCCCTCCGAGGGAAAATTCGGACTGTGGCCCTTCATCATCGGAACCATCGCGGTGACTTTTTTGACGATGGTTCTGGCGGTGCCGGTCTCTGTTCTGGCCGCGGTCTTTCTGAATGAGTTCGCCCCTCAAAAACTGAAAGACATGGCGCTTCCGGTCATCGACGTCCTGGCGGCTGTGCCTTCCGTTATTTATGGCGCCTGCGGCGTCATCGCCTTCATCCCGATGGTGAAAGCCTTGGGCGGCGCCCTGGGAATAAACACGACCGGCCGCTGCCTTCTTACGGCGGCGCTGGTATTGGCCATCATGGTCATACCGGTCATCCTTTCCATCGTCAGGGACGTTCTGGCGGCCATTCCCCAGGAAGCCAGGGAAGCGAGTTTAGCCCTGGGCTCGACGCGTTGGGAAACGACTTACAAGGTCGTTCTGAAGCTGGCGCTGCCGGGCATAATAGCGGCTATTATGCTTGGCGTGTCGAGAGCTTTCGGCGAGACCATGGCCGTCATGATGGTGGCGGGCAGCATTCCCGAACCGAAGCCCAGCTTGTTCAAGGCAGTCTATACGCTGCCGGCTCTGATCGCTGACAAGTACGGAGAAATGCTCTCCATCAAGATGTACGACGTGGCCCTCATGACCGCGGCCCTCATACTGATGGTCGTCATCGCCGTCGTCAACTTCGGCGCGCATTTGATCCTCATTCGTTTAAGGAGGAGATACTGATGTTAGCCTGGCGTAAATTCGTGGAAAAATTCTGGCTCGGTGTCATGATCGCCATGCTTGCCATTGCCATCATAAGCGTTCTGGGCATCATCGGGATAGTCTTGTGGAGAGGCTTTGGAGCGCTTTCCTTCGAGATGTTCTTCTCCCTGAAGTTCAGCCCTGTTACGGGCGAACCCGTCGGCATCGCCAACTCCATCATCGGCTCCGCTTATCTGGCGGGCGGCGGCGTCCTCTTAGCCTGCCTTATCAGCATTCCTTTGGCTCTTGTCCTGCAGAGGGAATATCTTTCTGAAAACATCATCACCGCGGTGACTGTCATCCTGGACGTCCTGTGGGGCATTCCTTCCATCGTTTACGGCGCTATCGGTTACCTTATCCTCATGAGCTGCCACCAGAGAGCATCGCTCTTAGGCGGCATTGTGACGCTAGCTCTGCTCTCCGTGCCTATCATGACGAGAGCGGCCATGAACGTCATCTCTTTGGTGCCCGTTCAGCTCAGGGAAACTTCCTACGGCCTCGGCGCCACAAGGTGGGAGACTATCAGCAGAGTGATCTTCAAGCAGGCTCTGCCCGGCATGGCCACTGCCGTAATGCTCGCTTTCGGACGCGCGATAGGCGACACCGCCGCGGTGCTCTTCACAGCCGGTTATTCCGACAAGCTGCCGAGAAGCATAATGGAAGGCGCGGCCAGTCTTCCCATCACCATTTATTACAAACTGATGATGCCGGGGCAATTGGCGCAGCGCCAGGCTTACGCGGCTTCTTTCGTGCTCATATTCATCGTGCTTGTCGTCAGCGCCGTTTCCCGCACGCTGTCCAATCGTTTAAGCAAATACACGGTCAAATAAAACTATGTCACATCTCTCCATCAAAGATCTTCACGTTTACTACGAAGGCGTAGAGACCCTGAAGGGCATCGACCTTGAGATCCCGGACAAGTCTATCGTCGCGATCATCGGCCCCTCCGGCTGCGGCAAGACGACGCTTTTGAGAAGCATCAACAGGCTTTTGGAACTTAACAGCGACGTCAAGGTGACGGGCCGCGTGGAAATAGACGGCGAAAATATTTACGATCCCAAAGCGGACCTCATATCCTTGAGGAAGAAGATGGGCTTCCTGTCCCAGCGTCCCTTCCCCTTGCCTTGCTCCATATTCGACAACGTGGCCTACGGCCCCAATATCCACCGCATGGACGCCGACGCTATCAACGCCGTTGCCCTTAGCCTGGAAGCGGGGAGCAAGGTCTCCCAGAACAGGAAGGAAGCTTTGGCGAACCTAGTCGAGATCTGCCTTAAGAAGGCCGGCCTTTGGGAAGAAGTGAAAGAGCGTTTGGGAAGCCCGGCCTCGCGCCTCAGCATCGGGCAGCAGCAGCGCCTTTCTTTGGCTAGAGCCCTGGCGGTGGGCGCCGAAATGATCCTGGGCGACGAGCCGACCTCCGCTTTGGACCCCATATCCACCAAGCAGATCGAAGAGCAGTTCAAGGCTCTGAGCTCCCAGTATTCCATCGTGATGGTCACGCACATTCTGCGCCAGGCCAGGCGTCTCGCGGACTACGTGGTCTTCATGTACCTGGGAGAATTGATCGAGCACGGGCCGGCGGAGAAGATCTTCAACGCTCCGGAAAAAGAAATGACCAGACGCTACATCAAGGGCGATTTGAGCTGAATTATGAAACTGACCTCCAAAAGCGAATACACTCTGCTGGCTCTGATCTTCATGGCCAGGAAGCCCAAAGGCTCTTATGTCAAGATCGAGGAGATCTGCCAGGCCTACGATATTCCCAAGAAATATCTGGAGCAGCTCCTGACCATCATGAGGTCCAACGGACTGGTGAAGACCAGAAGGGGAGCCGAGGGCGGCTACGCCCTGGCCAAAGACAGCAGGGACATAACCGCCGCCGACATCGTCCGCATCATGGACGGCCCCATCGCCCCAACGGATTCCGTGAGCCGGTATTTCTATCAGGCGACGCCGCTGGAAAAGGAGGACACGGCGCTGGAATTGTTCCGGGACATAAGGGATTACGCCGCGAAAGTTATGGAAAGCAAGACTCTCTACGACCTGGCGTTTGCTGGGGCGCAGGGGGCGGGAAAGTATTCGCATATTGACTTAGTATGTAAATAAGAGTATACTACTCGGAAATACTCAAAAAAAATAGCAATAAATTAAACAAACTATAAGGAGAAACATGAACAAGAAAAATCTTATCTTAACCACCAGCTTGGTATTGGCTCTTGCCCTGACCGTCGGCGCCGCCGACATTCAGATCAACACGGCGGCTCAGGCCCCGCAGGCCCCCGCCTCCGACTCTGAGCTCTACTACCACGCTATTCCCTCTACGCCTGCCGTAGGCCAGGCCATCAAGGTCGTGGAATCCAACGACGACACCGACTATGTCATCAAGGCTTTCAAGATGAAACACAAAGGCATCGTGAACGAGATCCGCTCCATCCTCGAGCGTTCCATCCAGAAGGAAAACGGCAAGTCGAAATCCATCGTCAACAACGTCAACGGCGACGAATATCTCATCGTTACCGTTCCCAGTTTCCAGCTGCCCTACATTGAGGCTGTAATCGAACAGTTGGACGCCGAGGGCACCAAGTTCGCCGGCGGCGGCACCGAACGTTTCGTCTACTACTGCAAAAACAGGCTTGCCACCGATCTGCAGAAGTACGTTGTGGCCACCATGGGTTCCGGTCACGGCGAAGTGGTCCCCGACAACCTTACCGGCCGCATCATGATCAACGATGCTCCTTCCTGCGCCAAGACGGTCAAGAACTGGCTCCCGTATTTCGACGTGGCTCCTCAGCAGATCCGCTTGGAATGCCAGATCATCGAGATCGAGAACAGCGACGACTTCAACTTCGGCCTGGCTTTGGAAGCCTGGAAAGAAGCTCTCCCCGAGAGCGTCGACATGACTCTCGACTGGGATAGCAAGAGAAACGGCAACACGCCCGGTCCGGAAGGCTGGGCCAGATACATCGCCCAGAACGTCAAGTTCTCCGGCATGCGCCCCAAGGCCGTGGCTAACTTCGTCAACTACCTGGTCAGAAACGGCCACGCCAAAGTCCTCAGCAGCCCCGAGGCGGTCGCCTTGAACGGCCAGACCACGGTCATCGAGTCCGTCGACAACGTGAACTACAAAGGCTACAACAGCGATCCTCAGAAGACCCTGGACAAGCAGGTTCAGTCCGGCGTCACCCTTGAGATCACCCCGATCATCGGCACCGAATCCATCTGGCTCGAGATCAACGCCGAAGTGAACAGCGTGGTCGGTTGGACGACCGGCTCCCTGCCCATCGTCAACACTAGAAGGACTTCCGCCACCGTCGGCGTCGTCTCCGGCGAGACCTCCACTATTTCCGGCTTGAAGCGCGAATACATCACGAAGAGCGATGAGCGCGTGCCCGTCCTCGGCTACATCCCGCTCCTGGGCTACGTCTTCCGTCATGAAGTGGACGTCAAGAGAGATTCCGAGATCGTCATCCTGGTTACTCCGTATGATATCAGCAAAGATATCAAGCACGGCCAGGAAAAGGTCGAGGCTTTCGAAAAGGAATACAAGGCCGAGTCCGAAGAGAGCGCTGTCGAAAGATTCGTCGACAGAGTGATCCTCAACAAAGTTGACTAATTTTAAGTCGTTAACAGGAAGTCCGCCGCGAGGCGGACTTCTTGTTTTTTAGGGCAATGGAAAAACAGAAAAGATTGCTGAGCCTGGACATCGCCAGAGGCTTCGACATGTTCTTCATCATGGGCGTGGAGGAGCTGGGCACCGTGCTTTTCGGTCTGCTGGGCTGGGAGTGGATGGCAAAGCAGATGCACCATCCTTACTGGCACGGCTTCACTTTCATCGACACCGTTTTTCCCACTTTCCTTTTCCTGGCCGGGCTGAGCTCCACCTTCTCGCTTAATTCCCAAAGGGAAAAAGGCAGAAGCGACCTGGCCATTATTCTAAGGATCGTAAAAAGAGTCGCGATCCTGATCTTTTTGGGCCTTGTTTACAACGGCCTACTTTGCGACGGCTTCCATGATCTAAGGTACGCCAGCGTTTTGGGTCGCATCGGCTTGGCCTGGGGCATTGCGGCCGTCATCTACCTCTACTGCGGCTTCAAAACGAGGCTGATCCTGGCTCTTTTCATCACCGCCTTCAGCTACGCCGCCATGAAATACCTGCCGGGCCTCATTGGGCTTCAGGGAGATCCGCTCTCTCTGGAAGGGAACATCCTGGGTTTTGTCGACCGTTTCATACTGCCCGGCTATTTCGTGCCAAGTCCCGGCGTCTTCGACGTGGAGGGTCTGGCCGGCACCGTTCCCGCTGTCGCCACCGCGCTTTTGGGAACGCTTGCGGGCGACGTGGTGAGAAGAGGGGATATCCTTCCCAAAAAGAAGCTGGCTTTTCTCTTCGTTTTCGGCGCGGCGCTCGTTGCTCTGGGACTTATCGTCTCGCTTTCTTTCCCCATAAACAAAAAGCTTTGGTCGCCCTCCTTCGTTCTGGTGACCGGCGGTTACTCCACGCTTTTGTTTGGGCTTTTTTATTACCTGGCGGACTGTAAATCCTATGGGAAATACCTGACCTTCTTCAAGGTCATAGGCATGAATTCCATAACGATATACATGCTCCAGAGCGTGGTTTACCTTCAATATACCAACAAGTTCCTCTTCGGGGCCTTCGCTTCAATGTTCGGGGGCTTAGAGGAGCTAGTCCTTTGCTTTACCTACACCGCGCTCTGCTGGCTCATCCTCTATTTCCTCTACAAAAAAGAGATATTTTTGAAAGTCTGAGACGGTGAAATATGCCGTTTCGGAAGGTTCTAACGGGGCATTTTCGCCCCGTTTT
>DFCM01000046.1:0-762 GCA_002366995.1 bacterium UBP3_UBA3054
ACGGTGAGAAGCTGGATAATGATGGATGCGTTGATATAGGGCTGGATGGACAGCGCCAGGACGGTGGCTCTGGACAGAGCGGAGCCGGACATGGCGTTGAGCAGGCCCAGAACGGTATCGGACAGGTTGGCGTTGAAGTATTCATTCAGCAGTTCAACGTTGACGTAAGGTACGGGTACCGCGTTGCCGATGCGGTAGATCAGAAGGATCAGCAGGACGAAGAGCAGCTTTTTGCGCAGCTCGGGAATTTTCCAGGCATTTCGCAGTGTAGTAAACACTTACACCACCTCAGCCTTTCCACCTGCCTGCTCGATCTTCGCCTTGGCAGATTCGGAGAAAGCGGCTGCCTTCACGGTGAGCTTCTTCTCGAGCTTGCCGTTGGACAGGACCTTCAGGCCGTACTTGCAGTCGTGGATGATGCCCTTCTCGATGAGAGCCTGAGCATCGACCACAGCGCCGTCGTCAAATGCGTTGAGGGCGGCGACGTTGACAGCGGTCAGGGGCTTGGCATAGATGTTGTTGAAGCCGCGCTTCGGAACGCGGCGGGCCAGAGGCATCTGGCCGCCTTCGAAGCCGATGCGGACCTTGCCGCCGGAACGGGCCTTCTGGCCTTTGTGGCCGCGGCCTGCGGTCTTGCCGTTTCCGGTGCCGCAGCCACGACCCTTCCGCTTACCGACCTTGGTGGAGCCAAAGACGGGAGAAAGTTCGTGTAATTCCATGGTGTGCCTCCTTATTCCACTTCAGTGACTTCCAGCAGATAGC
>DFCM01000046.1:909-1133 GCA_002366995.1 bacterium UBP3_UBA3054
CGGCGCAGGCCCAGGGATTCGGCCGTGGCGATATGCTTCTTCAGACGGCCGTTGAGGCTCTTGACGAGTTTGATTTTCAGCATCATTTCGAGCCCTCCTTAACCGACGATCTCTTCGGGGCTCTTGCCGCGCACGCGGGCCACCTCGGTGGCGTCGCGCAGAGACATCAGGCCCTGCATGGTCGCCTTGACAACGTTCTGGGGATTGTTGGAACGAAGGCACTT
>DFCM01000046.1:1297-1518 GCA_002366995.1 bacterium UBP3_UBA3054
GCCGCCGGCTTGAGCAGCACGCTGCCCGCGCCGTAGACGCCGATGACCTCATGGGGAATGGTGGTGCCGGAAAGGGTGATCTTGACCATGTTCTTCTTCGCGTCGGCGATGCCCTTGAGGATGGCTTCGGAAACTTCCGACGCCTTGCCCAGGCCGTAGCCCACGGTGCCCTTGCCGTCGCCCACGACGACCAGCGCCGAGAACTTCATGACACGGCCGCC
>DFCM01000046.1:1598-2207 GCA_002366995.1 bacterium UBP3_UBA3054
CGGCCGCCCTTGACGGTCTTGGAAACACGGTTCAGGTAGACAACCTTTTCGATGAATTCGGGAGCAGCTTCCTGCTGACGATCTCTGTTGTTGTAGTAAGCCATAGTATCTTCCTCCCTGCCTTAAAACTCGAGTCCGCCTTCGCGGGCGCCCTCGGCGAGAGCAGCCACACGACCGTGGAAGATATAGCCGCCGCGGTCGAAGACGACCGTCTTGATGCCCTTGTCCAGGGCACGCTCGGCGACGAGCTTACCGACCTTCTTGGCCGCCTCGCAGTTGCCTGCGGCGCCCTCAAAGGACTTATCCAGGGTAGACGCGGAGGCCAGGGTGACGCCGTTGACGTCGTCGATGACCTGGGCGTAGATGTTGGCATTGGAGCGGAATACGTTCAGGCGAGGTCTTTCGGGCGTGCCGGAGATCTTGCCGCGAACTCTGGTATGGCGCTTCAGGCGCTGGGCGTTCTTGTCAATTTTCTTAACCATTTAGGCACACCTCCTGTTATTTCTTACCGCCGGCCTTGCCTTCTTTGCGGCGAATGACCTCGGTAGCGTATTTGATGCCCTTGCCCTTATAAGGCTCGGGGGGTCTGAGCCCTCTGACCTCAGCAGC
>DFCM01000046.1:2298-3296 GCA_002366995.1 bacterium UBP3_UBA3054
CTGGCCGACCTTCTGCTTGTCGGGGCCGCTGATGACGATCTTGTTGGGGGCGGGAACGTCGATGGTGATGCCGTCGATCTCGTCGACCTTGACAGGATGGGAATAGCCCAGGTTCAGGACCAGGGTCTTGCCTTCCTTGGCCGCACGGTAACCGACGCCGTTGACCTCGAGTTCCTTGCTGAAGCCCTTGTCGGTGCCGTTGACCATGTTCGCAAGCAGCGTACGGGTCAGGCCGTGCAGGCTTCTGTGGATGCGGTCGTCGCTGGGACGCTCCACCGTGATGGTGTCGCCGTCGCGCTTGATGACCATTTCAGTGTTGAGCTGGCCGCTCAGGGTGCCCTTGGGGCCGGTCACAGTGACGAAGTTCTTCTCGTCGATCTCCACCTTGACGCCTGCAGGTACAGTGATGGGCATTTTGCCGATTCTAGACATACTGTTACCTCCTTACCATACAAACGCCAGGACTTCGCCGCCGATATGCAGCTTGCGGGCTGCCTTATCGGTCATGACGCCTTGGGACGTGGATACGATGGCGATGCCGAGGCCCTTGAGAACGCGGGGCAGCTCGTCAGCGCCGGCATAAACGCGCAGGCCGGGCTTGGAAACGCGGCGCAGGCCGGTGATAACCTTTTCCTTGTTGCCAAGGTACTTGAGCGTGATGTGGATGATGCCCTGGGTGCCGTTGTCCTCCACGGTGAAGGCCTTGATGTAGCCCTCGTCGAGCAGGATCTGAGCGATGGACTTCTTCAGATTGGAAGCGGGCACATCGACGCTGTCGTGCTTTGCAGAGTTTGCATTTCTGATTCTGGTCAGCATATCTGCAACGGGATCGGTGATTTGCATTAGATACTCCTCCTTTATGAAGTTACGGAACAAATCCGTTCAGACGCCAGAGTATCAGAGGAATGTAAACCGAGAACCGGTTCCATTTTCCTCTGACTTCTGATGTCCGTGATGCTTTTTTACCAGCTTGCCTTGCGCACGCCGGGGATCTGGCC
>DFCM01000122.1 GCA_002366995.1 bacterium UBP3_UBA3054
GCCGAAACGATGAAAAGGCTTCCTATTACGGGATACACCCTGCCTATCAGCTTGTCGATCGGCATGTACGTCGCCAGAAGGTAGTAGACGAAGACGACGGCGTAGGCCGCCCAGGTCCAGGGGTTGGTCACGGCGGCCTGCTGCTTCATGAAACTGATGACGAAGATGTCGCCGGGCGAGTAGGTGAAGGCCACCACCACGAGAAGCGCCATGACGCAGATGAAGACGTTGAAGAGCCAGGCCACATGCCTGCCTAAATAACTTTTTACGAGATCCTGCATCTGAGCGCCGTCGTCCCTCATGGAGATCATGCCGATCATGTAGTCGTGCACGGCTCCCGCCAGAACGCAGCCCAAGGGGATCGTTATGAAGACCACGGGCCCGAAGAGGATCCCCTGGATGGGACCAAGCACCGGGCCTGTGCCGGCGATGTTGAGAAGATGAATGAGAGCGCATTTCCAGGTCGGCATGGGAACGTATTCTGAGCCGTCGTTTTTGACGACCGCCGGCGTAGGTCTCTCATCCGCGCCGAAAAATCTCTCCATGAAGAGGCCGTAAAAAAAGCCGCCAATGAGGAGTATTCCTAACCCAATCAGAAAAGTCGTCATAGCTTGGCTTAGAATTCCTCCTTAACCGAATGGATGGTTTTCTGCGGCGTGCGCGAGCGGGCCACGATCAGTTCGGAAACAAGTCCAACAACTATCGCCTGCCCGCCCAGGATAAAGAGCGCCAGCCCCAAAAGGGCGAAGAACAGATTGAAGCGGAAGCGGGCGATGATGCTGACCGCCATAGTTAGGAAGCCTATGAAAAGGGAAAGAACGCCGAGCCCTCCCAGAAGATGGGCGGGGCGGCGGGTGTAGGTGGCCAGGAAAGTGACGGTGAGAAGATCCATGAAGCCTCTCATGTAGCGCTCTAAGCCGAATTTCGATTTGCCATGTATCCTGGCGCGGTGGTTGACGACCAGTTCACCGACCTTGAAGCCCCTTTCGTTGGCAAGGGCCGGCATGAAGCGGTGGCGTTCGCCGTAGCAGTCCAATTCTTCCGTGCATTCCTTGGTGTAGCACTTGAAGCCGCAGTTGAAGTCGTGGAGCTTGACGCCCGTCATGTAGGAGACCGTCGCGTTGAAAAGTTTTGAGGGCAGGCGCTTCTCCAGCGGATCGTGGCGCGTCTGCTTCCAGCCCGACACAAGGTCGTAGCCCTCTTTCATCATTTCCAAAAATTTCGGGATCTCGTGCGGGTCGTCCTGAAGGTCGGCATCCATCGTGAAAACGTATTTGCCGGAAACTCTCTTGAAGCCGGCGGCTAACGCTTCCGATTTGCCGAAATTGCGCCTGAAGCAGACGCCGCGGACTCGTCCGTCGGAATCGGCGAGGTCCTTTATGATCTCCCAGCTTGTGTCTTTGCTGCCGTCGTTGATGAAAAAGATCTCATAGCTGAGCCCGGTCTTTTCCATCACTTCCGTAATTTCAGAGTGAAGCTGCCTAAGATCGCCCTCTTCGTTGAAGACGGGAATGACAAAGGAAACATCCATATTGAACTCCTCTTTTTTAAAATTTCTATTTAACCTTTTCATTATAGCAAAAGCGCTCTTGCTTTTTTAGGGGACAAGCGCCATCAAAAAAAGGCGAAAAATCAAAAAAGCTTGAATATCCATGGAAAAGAAAATAAAATGATTCCCGTTTATGGCGCAACATGATCTGTACAGCCATGAACGAAGACTTGTCAAAGGCGCGGAAGCTGCGCTCGGGCGACGAAGAGGCCTGGCGGGATTTCATCAGGAAATTCCGTTCTCCGTGCTACACTCTGGCAAAGCGCTACCGCTGCCACAGACATTTCGAGGAGTTTTTCTCCGATCTCATCTTCAGGCTTATAAAAAAAGACCTTGCGGGCTACAAGGGGGAGAGGCCCTTCGAAGAGTTGGTCATGAGGCGATTTTCCGACATAGTCAGCACATACATGCACAAGGCCAAAAGGCGCGATACGGTCCTTATTTTCGAGGAGCATGCCCTTGAGCCTTCCGCCTCTGTCGTTTGCGAGGAGGAGGAGATCTACACGCTTTTGGGAGAAGCTAAGGAGGAGCTGAAGGGCGACGAGAAAAGGCTTTTGGAAGAGTACTACTTCAAGAACCGGACTTTGGACGAACTGGCCGAAAAAAGGGGCGTGCACGCCACGACCATCATGCGCCGGCTTAAGAAGATCCTCGGCAAATTGGAAGCGAGGATAGAAGGCCGCTAATATGGTATAATCCTATTATTATGGGTACTATGGTGTGTAAAGTTTGTTTCGCGCTGCTCGGCTTGCTCTTTATGGGGTGGGACGCGGCTCTTTACAGTCGTTTCGCACCTGGGAACATCCTTGTCTGGCCGTTTCTCGTCGCGCTTGTTTTCATAGGATTCCTGCTGGCTTTGCTGCGTCCCAAATGGGCTTTCGGCTTTTTGCTCTTCACTTCCCCGTGGCTCATGGCGATACCTTTGCTAGCAACGGTAGGCAGCACCCATCCGATGCATGTTTTCGTTCTCCTGGCGGTTTTGTCCGGGCTTTGCTTTCGGGAACTCTTCTCCAGGGAAACTTACGAAGCGTTCCCGGGGCAGACAGGCTGGATGCTCTGGCTTTTCGTCGCGGTCATAGGAACGTATGCCAGCGTTGTCCGCTACGCGCCTGAATGGGTGTTCAGCGATTCCTCCTTTTTCTCCCAGATCGTCAACGACAAAGACTGGACCCGCGAGAAAGCGCTCATCTACATCACCTTCAACGCCACCCAGTTCTTGGCTGGGCTCATGCTGATCCCCTTCGCTTTCCGTTTGGGGAACCTTGAGGAGCGATCTGGCGGCAGCGCCCTGAAGCTTTACTTCAGATTGTGGCTGTTCTTCGCCGCCGGCTGCACTTTGGCGATCGCCACGGCTTTCATACAGCGCCACGTTTCCATCGAGTTCTGCGCCAACCGCTCCTTCTACTGGGTAAGGATGGGCAGAGTGAACGGCACCTGCCAGGATCCCAACGCCCTGGGCGTGGTGCTCGGATTGGCTTTCTGCTTCGGGCTTGCTTTCCTTTCCTCCTGGAAAAAGGAGCAGGGATACCTTAGGCTGATCCTCATGGCCGCCTGGCTTGTCTTCTGCGTCCTAGGCATAAACTATTCCGGTTCCCGCAGCGGATTTTTGGCGATAGTAGCCGCCCTTTTCCTTTTCACGCTCGGCTTTTTCATCAACACGAAAAAGATCCTGAGGGCAAGGCCGCTTGTGAGGCTCGGGATAGTCGCGCTGATGCTTATAGTTTTGGCCAGCGGCGCCGGGATGTACAGCATGTACCTCGTTAAGAAAGCCGACAATATTCTGACGGGAACGACCAAGAGCCCGGCCTTGCAGAGAAGACTGAAAAAGGACATCCGCAGCATAAGGAATTCCGGCAGCATCTTGAGGATCTTCAACGACAGCCGGCGCCAGCTTTACCCAAGGTTCGCGCAGCTTACGGCCGAAAGGACCTGGCCTTCCGGAGTCGGCATAGGCAGCTTTGTCGTGGAACTGCCGAACTTCGCGAAATACGAAGAGGAGAATCTGAGGGCGCCGGACAACGCCTGCAACTTCTATCTGCAGGTCAAATCGGAGAGCGGGCTCTTCGGAATGCTTGGCTTGGGCCTCTTCATCGGCGGGATCTTCCTTGCTTTTGCCGCGGCCTGGATAAATTTGAGGGGAGAGGAATCGGAGCTCGTCAGACTCTGGACGGTCTTTTCGCCGCTTGCGGTCTTCGCTTCGCTGCTTTTCCTTGGAGTGCACCAGGAAGTCATGGAAGTGAACGTTCCCTGGCATGTTTTCCTAGGCCTTTCCCTGGCTTATATCGGAGCGAAGTCCCGCTCCCTCATACCGCTCCACCACGAGGCCAGGTTCATGGCTTTCATCGGGGTGCTTTTGCTGTCGGGAGTGTCGTTCGCGTGCTACCGTCATCTGAACGCCACGGATCTCAACAGCGAAAGGAGACGGGCCTCCATCGGCGTTGTCGGGGAGGAAGGTTTTTACGGCTGGGAGAACTGGCACGCCCAGTCCAGGCCCTGGAGATGGTGCGGCAAGAACGGCGTTTTATGCGTCAAGAAGATGAACAACTACGCTTCCTTCGAACTGATCAGCAATTTCCCGAAACTTGAGGAGGATCCGCAGAAGGTCACCGTCTTTGTCAACGGCGAAGCTTTGACGAACGTAACGCTTTCCGCTCCCGGAGAAGCCTGCAAGGTGACGGTGCCTGTCGGATACGCTCTGCCTTTCGACTCGGTGGCTGACCAGTGCGTGACTTTCCGTCTCTCCTGCGAGAAGACCTGGAGCCCCTGCGACTACGGCGTACCGGGGGACGAGAGGACTCTCGGCGTTGCCATAAGCAATATCCGCTGGCACAAAGAAAAAGAGTCGGAAGGCGGCTTCTACAGCAAGGAGACCGATCCCAGGGGCGTGGTCTTCTCCTGGACGAAGGCGCAGGCGCATTTCGAGTACTTGGGGAACCGCCGCGACTTCAGGCTGAAGCTGAGGGCCGGCAATCCTTTCCTGCGCTACTATCCTCTGTCGGCGGCGATCTACGTCAACGGCTATTATCTTGACACGGTGGTTCTGAGCGACAAACTGTGGCGCTCTTTTGAGTATGACATACCGGACGACATTCCTTTGAGAAAGACCAATCTTGTCGAACTGATCGCTTCCAGGCAGTGGATGCCGAGGCACTATGGTTTCGCGGACGACCGGGAGCTGGGCGTGGCTGTCGCGCTCGATTCCTGGCAGCCGGCCGTCACCAACGTTCTAAGCGAGGCCGCGGAATGATGATCTACGGGCCGAGGGAAACAGAACAGGCTGCCAAGATCGGGGAAGCCATGAAGTTCAGGGGCGTGACGATCAGCACCGCTGAGTCCTGCACCGGCGGAGGCCTTTCCGCCTGCTTCGTTAGCGTTCCCGGCAGTTCCTCCTGGTTCAAGGGCTCGGCGGTCGCCTACCAGAACGAGATCAAAACGGGCCTTCTGGGAGTTAGCGAGGAGATCCTTTCCGAGAAAGGCGCCGTAAGCAAAGAATGCGCGGCCGCCATGGCCGAAGGGGCAAGGAGGATCTTCGACACGGACCTTGCTGTCTCTATAACCGGCATCGCCGGCCCGGACGGCGACGGTTCGGACAATCCTGTCGGGACCGTCTGGATCGGAATAGCGCTGTCTTACGAGACGAAGACGAAGTGCTTCCACTTCAAGGGCAGCAGGGAAGACATCAGACATTTGACGATCATGGAGGCGCTTTCCATGATCTGGGAAGAAATTATTTAAAAAACATCAGGAGATAAATTATGGCAACAGCTGAAAAAAATGAAAAACTGAAGGCCTTGGAAGCTGCCATCGGACAGATCGAGAAGCAGTTCGGCCAGGGGTCGATCATGCGCCTCGGTGAAAACCATGTGGCTAACATTCCCGTCATCCCGACGGGCGCCCTGACGCTGGATCTGGCTCTGGGCGTGGGCGGCATCCCGAGAAGCAGGATCACGGAAGTCTACGGCCCCGAATCCAGCGGCAAGACCACTCTGGCTTTGAGCGTGGTAGCCAACGCCCAGAAGATGGGCGGCGTGGCGGCTTACATCGACGCCGAGCACGCGGTCGATCCCGGTTACGCCAGAAGAATAGGCGTCGACCTTGACAGCCTCCTTATTTCCCAGCCGGACTGCGGCGAGGACGCTTTGTCCATCGCCGAGACGCTCGTCCGCTCGAACGCCGTGGACGTCGTCGTTATCGACTCCGTGGCCGCTCTTGTCCCCAAGGCTGAGATCCAGGGCGAAATAGGCGATTCCTTCGTCGG
>DFCM01000091.1:0-511 GCA_002366995.1 bacterium UBP3_UBA3054
AAACTCACTCCCACTCGATGGTGGCGGGGGGTTTAGAGGAGATGTCGTAGACTACGCGGTTGATGCCCCGGACCTCGTTGATGATGCGGTTGGAGATGGTGGCTAGGGTGTCGTAGGGGAGTCTGGTCCAGTCCGCGGTCATGGCGTCCAGGGAGTTGACGGACCTGATGGCGCAGGTGTATTCGTAGGTGCGCTGGTCGCCCATGACGCCCACGGAGCGGCAGGGGAGAAGGACGGCGAAGGTCTGCCAGATGGTCTTATAGTCGGGAAGCTTTTTGATCTCTTCCTGGACTCTGAGGTCGGCCTGCTGCAGCAGTTCGACTTTTTCTTTGGTCACTTCGCCAAGGATCCTGACGCCAAGGCCGGGGCCGGGGAAGGGCTGGCGGTCTAAGAGCTCGCTGTTTATGCCTAGGACGCGGCCGATGGCGCGCACCTCGTCCTTGAAGAGTTCCTTCAGGGGCTCGACGACTTCGAACTTAAGATCGGGTGGAAGGCCGCCCACGTTGTGGTG
>DFCM01000091.1:592-6516 GCA_002366995.1 bacterium UBP3_UBA3054
ACGTTGTGGTGGCTCTTGATGGTCTGGGAGGGGCCTTTCTTGGGGGACTTGGATTCTATAACGTCGGGATAGATGGTGCCCTGGGCCAGGAAGCGGACATGCTTGAATTTCCTGGCTTCCTCGGAGAAGACCTCGATGAATTCCTTGCCGATTATCTTGCGCTTCGTTTCGGGATCGCTCACGCCTTTCAGTTTTTCGTAGAAGTGCTCGGCGGCCCTGGCGATGGTCAGGTCGAGGCCCAAGTTCTTCTTGAACATTTCCTCAACCTGCTCGGCTTCATGGTAGCGGAGAAGGCCGTTGTCAACGAAGATGCAGTGGAGTTTTTTGCCGATGGCTTTGTTGAGAAGCACGGCGGCCACGGAGGAATCCACGCCGCCGGAAAGGCCTAAGATCACTTCCTCGTCCTTTATCTCTTCCTTGAGTTTTTTGACGGTTTCCTCGACCCAGTCCGTGAGTTTCCAGGTGGGCTGGCAGGAGCAGATATTGAAGACGAAGTTCTTCAGGATCTCCGTGCCGTACTGGGTGTGCACCACTTCCGGATGGAACTGCAGGCCGTAGAAATTTTTCTTCTTGTCGTACATGGCGGCAAAGGGGCAGGTGGCGGAAAGCGCGCCCAATTCGAAACTGCTTGGGATCGCTTCCACCCTGTCGCCGTGACTCATCCAGACCACGATGGTGGAGGGGATGTTTTTGAAGAGGGGATCGTCCTTTTTGATCTCTATGGGCATCTTGCCGTATTCGCGCTCGGTTCCGGGAACGACGCGGCCGCCTAAGGTCTGGCTCATGAGCTGCATGCCGTAGCAGATGCCGAGCACGGGCACGCCCATCTCGAAGATCGCGGGATCGACCGTGGGCGCGCCCTCCTCGAACACGCTGTTGGGTCCGCCGGAGAGGATCACGCCCGCGGGCGGATGGGCGGCGAGGTCGGCGGCGGTCGTGTCGCACCGGATGATTTCGGAGTAGACTTCACGCTCGCGGATGCGGCGGGCGATGAGCTGCGTATACTGCGATCCGTAGTCAAGAATCGCGATCCACTGTTTCTGGGTGGGCAGTGCCTGGTCTTTCATGGGTCAATAGTATACCACACCTGCGCGGCCTTGAGGCCGATCCCGTGGGGGCGGGGAAATGGGGATCAGATGCGGGGGAGTTCCCAGCCCGGACGGTAGGTCGTCTTNNCATGCCGTAGCAGATGCCGAGGACGGGAATGCCGAGCTCGAAGATTGCGGGGTCTATTGAGGGGGCGTCCTTTTCGAAGACGGAGTTCGGTCCGCCGGAGAGGATGATGCCCTTGGGGGCTTCCTTGTTGAGTTCCTCGGCTTTGGTGTCGAAGGAGATGATCTCGGCGTAAACTTCCTGCTCCCTGATCCTGCGGGCGATGAGCTGGGTGTACTGGGAACCGTAATCTAGGATTAGGATCTTCTGCATAGCTTTATTTGACCTTGTATTGCTTGATGTAATAGTTGATCATTCTGGATGAGATGCCCAAAGACTTGGCGGCTTCCTTCTGGGAGCCATTGTTTTCGTCCAGGGCGTTCTTCACGAAGACTTTTATGGCTTCGCCGATCTGCTCGTTCAGAGTTTTGCTTTGCTTGATGTTATAGGGATCGTCGGAATATTTTTCGCGCTGGATCTGCTTCGGCAGGTCGTAGGTGTGGATTATGTTGTCCTTGGCGGTAAGCACGGCCCTCTCCACGCAGTTCTCCAGTTCCCTGACGTTGCCGGGCCAGGAGTAGCTGCGCATATTGCTGTCAGCCGCCGTGGAGAAAGCGGAAATGTTCTTGGAATATTTGAGATTGAATTTCTCAAGGAAATATTTCGCCAGAAGCATAATGTCGTCGTAGCGGCGGCTTAGATCCGGCATGGTGATGGGGAAGACGCAGAGGCGGTAGTAGAGGTCCTCGCGGAAAAGGTTCCTGCCCATCAATTCTTCCAAGTCGCGGGAGGTTGCCGCGATGAAGCGGACGTTTGATCTGATCTCCGCGTTGGAGCCAAGGCGGGAGAAAGTGCGTTCCTGCAGAAGCCGCAGGATCTTCACCTGCATGGGGAGGGAAAGGTCGCCGATCTCGTCCAAAAAGAGCGTGCCGCCGTCCGCTTCCTCGGCGCGGCCGATGCGGCGCTCGAAGGCGCCCGTGAAAGAGCCCTTCTCATGGCCGAAAAGCTCGGACTCGATGAGTGTTTCCGGAAGCGAGGCGCAGTTGACGATGATGAAAGGCTTGTCCTTACGGGCGGAGAGGCTCTGGATGGCCCGGGCGACCAGCTCCTTGCCGGTGCCGCTGGCGCCTCGGATAAGGACTGTGACGTCGCTCTGCGCCACCTGACGGATCTGCTCATAGACGACGCGCATCTCCTGGCAGTTGCCGATCAGGTTGCCGGGATTGTCGATGAGCATATTGCGGAGTTTTTTGTTCTCGTTTATGAGCTTCTCGCGTTCCTCGCGCTGGTCTTTCCTGACGGCGGCCGCTTCGCCGACGATGTTGGCGATGATGGAGAGAAGGGCCGCGTCTTTCTCAAGGTCGAAGGAGGCGTTTTTGCTGACGTTCCTGTCAACGGAAAGCGTGCCGATTATCTGCCCGTGGCGGATGATGGGAACGCAGATGAAAGCGATGGCTTTTCCTTTCGGGCGCGCGCCGGTCTTGTTAAGGAAGCGTTTGTCCTTCCTGACGTCCGGGACGATCTCCGCTTTGCCGGTCTTGGCGACCGTGCCGGTGACGCCTTCGCCGATGCCGTAGCGGCCCAAAGCTTGCTCCTCGGCGTTCAGTTCCTTGGCGGAGGCGGCGATCTTCAGTTCGCTGCCTTCTATGAGCGTGAAGGTGCCCCTCAGCATGCCGAGCCTGTTCTCAAGGATCTCTATGACCTTGTCCAGGAGCGTCTGAGGGTCGTTTTCCCAGACGAGTACGTTGCTTATTTCACGCAGTATCTCTATTTCGACCGATAATTTTTCGCGCATTTTTAATGTCCATTTACATTTTCTGTTAATTTTACCCGATTGGTCCAAATTATTCAAGGGAAAAACTTAAATTCAGCGTTTTTAAAGGGAATGACGCCTTCGTCTCTTTTTTGATAAAATAAGGGAAATAACCACAAAATGAGGTAAACTATGCCAAAAAACACGTCCCTTTTCCTTCCCATCCTCTTTTTTGTCGTTAGCCTTAGCTTACAGGCCAAGCTAACCTGCGACAACTTCCAGCCCAACGAAGAGATCCATTACTCCATGCCCTTGCTGAAGGGCGAATGCACCGCCGACACGCCTGTCACCATCAAGAACAAAACTACGGGCGAAGAGGGCGACGCGACCTGGTACAACGGCCGCTACAAAGCCTTGGTCGATCTTCATTACGGCGTGAACGAAGTTGAGCTGACTTGCGGAGAAGAGACGCTTACCGTTCCTATCGTTTTCACGAAACTCGACAGCGAGAACATGGTGAAGTTTTTCTACGTGGTGGGCAAGGACGACACCTCGGACTTCTATATTCCGCCCGGATACGAGGGCGAGAACACCAACTACTGGGACCGCATCGACAGAGCCGCCAAGATCATGCAGACCTTCTCCGCCCACGATCTGGACGAGAATCCGCTGCATTACGGCAAGAAGACCTTCCAGCTGGAACTGGACGACAACTATCACGTGGTGGTCCACGTGGTGACCAGCAAGTACACCAGGGCGGAGATCCAAAGCTACCGCAAGGCCAACGGAACGTACGACAACTACAAGTTCCACGCCAAGCTTAGGGAAGCGGCCGGCCACGACGAGAGAAGCTACAGCTCCAAGACCCAGTACGTGGCCATCGGCAACTTCTCCGAACTCAAGGACGGACTCTGCGTCGGCCATACCGCCACCGGCGGCGGCAGCTTCGGCGCTTTCGGTTCCGGCGCGGTCTACACCTGGCCCAGGAGCATCAAGGAAGTCATTCCCTGTTTCCTGGACAATACGCCCATGAACCCCAAAGTCGAGATCGACGACTCCTGCGGACGCCACCGCCGCTGGGCGCATCTGGCCACCACATTGGGCGCCACCATCCACGAGAACGGCCACGCCCTCGGTCTCCCGCACTTCTACGGCAAGTACGTCATCATGAGCCGCGGCCATGACCAACTGAACCGCGTCTTCACCTTCTTCGATCCCCCCAACGCCCGCTGCTCTTACACCAACTACTTCGCCGATACGGAAGTGGGCCGCTGGAGCGACTCCGCCGCCGCCTTCCTAAACGAGCATCCCTTCTTCAATCCGCAGCGCCCGGCCGGCGGCAAAGGACCCGTCATCAGGGAAGGCAGACAGAACAGCACCATCGTCATCGAGGACGAATCCGGCATCGTCTGGTACGCCTACAAGGATTCCGACGCCTACCATTTCAGCGACACCGTGGCCTTCGAGAAGCCGTACCCCAAGAAAGTCTCCATCACGAGACTGCCGCAGGAGGACAAGCAGTCAGGTGCTTTGCATATCATCGCCAGCAACGGCAACGGTTACGCCAAAAGCGTGGACATGGATTATCCTTATCCCGTCAAAGCCTCCTATGTTTCCGCCTTCACGACCGCTAAAGGCTACAAGGAAGGCCCCCAGCCCGTGGGCATGATAAAGGGCCTGAAGGATCCCAATCCTCCCATCGTCCGCTCCGAATCTGAGGCGGTCTTTGAGAAATCCGAGAACGGCGACCTCTTCGACGACGAGCAGGAATTCCAGCTGAAAGTCAGAGGCGACGGCAACGGCGTCAAGATCCCCGTCTCCGTCGGCAAGGAAGCTAAGGGCGAAATAGAATCTCTCATCAGCGTCAGCTGCGAAGTGAAACCCGTTCAGGGCGGGACCATCCTCGACCTCAAGGACGTCGAGGGCGTTTCCTTCTTCTACCTGGAATACATGGAAAACGGCTCCCTTGTCATCCACACCAGCGACAAGGACGGCAAAGCCGTGTCCAAGAAGTTCAGATCCGACGCCGGCAGCGCCTGGCAGAACGTCAATTTCACGCTTGATCTGAAGGACAGAGTGATATCGGCTTTCACGATCAACGGGACCGACATCCTTGGCTCCGAGATCGTTCCTCTCGGCACCGCGGCCAACACCATCGCCAGCGTCTGGCTGAAGAACAAGGACGCCAAGAACTACGCCACCTTCCGTTCCCTCAGGCTTAACGTCGAACCTAAAACAAAATAACCATAGATTCAAACAATAAGGATCAAAAAATGCGCAAGTATTTACTGGTCGCTTTAGTTTTTTCCCTGGCGCTGGCGGTCAACGCCGACTTTGTCCAGGGGCTTAGGCAAGTCAACAACGTTTTAATGCAAGTCGTCCCGCCCGAAGAACAGGCTAAGACTGAGCAGCAGCAGCCTCAGGCTGAAACGGTGAAGAAGCCGAAGTATATCTTCTACTTCATCGGCGACGGCATGGGCATCAACCAGGTCCAGATGGGCGTGGACTACATGGCCCAGACCACCGACGGCAAAGAAGAGCTGAACCTCCAGAAATTCCCGATCATGGGCGCTAACAGGACTTACTGCACCGACTATTTCGTGACCGACAGCTCCGCTTCCGGCACGGCCCTGGCCACCGGTTGGAAGACCAAATACGGCACGGCGGGCATCGACCCCAACGGCGACGCTGTGGATTCCATCGCGGTCTTCTGCCATGATCACGGCATGAAGGTCGGCATCGTTGCCACGGTGACCTTGATGGAAGCCACGCCCGGCGCCTTCTTCATGCACCAGGGCTACCGCGGCCGCTATTATCCCGGCGCCTACGACCTCGTCGATTCCGGCTTCGAGTATTTCGCCGGCGGCGACGTCTGGGACAATGACGCCAGCGACTTCAACTCCAACATCACTCCGGAAAACTATAAGGCCGCCACGAATATTTTCGCCCGCGGCGTCAAGTCCTGCCTTCTCGACAAGGACGGCAAGCCGGTCATCGAATGGAAGAAAGCCCTGGACGT
>DFCM01000052.1 GCA_002366995.1 bacterium UBP3_UBA3054
AGGCCGAGGGCGCAGGGGCAGGCTACGACGAGGACGGTCAGCGCGTAGGGCAGGGCGGTGTTGAAGTCTTTCAGGAGCCACCAGATCGCGAGCGTTATAATTGCTGCCGTGATGACGCCCAGGGCGAAGTGCCCGGAGACCTTATCGGCAAGGAGAGCGACCTTCGGCCTGGTCGTCCTGGCTTCCTCGACTAGCCGGACCATGCCGGAGAGCGTAGTTTGGTCGCCGCTGCGCTCCAGAACCATCGTGAAGGCCCCCAGGAGGTTCATAGAGCCGCCTGTGACAGCATCTCCGACTCCTTTATCGACCGGGAGGCTCTCGCCCGTTAAAAGCGATTCGTCGAAGGAGCTTCGGCCTTCCGTGATGCGGCCGTCGCCCGGGACACGCTCGCCCGGTTTGACGAGGCAGAGGTCGCCAGCTCCTAGAAGCTCGGTGGGGATGTCCTTTTCCTCGCCGTCAACAATGAGATGGGCGTTTTTGGGCAGAAGGTCGGAAAGCTCCTCAAGGGCGGAATCGGCGCGCGATTTGGCGCGGTCCTCGAGCTTGCGGCCGAGACCGACTATGGCTAAGACCATGGCGGTGGCGCAGAAGTGATAATGGGGATGCTCGATCTGTCCGAGGGCGAAAAGGATCAGTTCCGCCAGGCTGTAAAGGAAAGCCGTGCCGGTGCTGAGCCCGACAAGAAGCTGCATGTCGGGATGACGGTAGCGGACGGCTTGGTAAGCGCCCTTGAAAATGTCGGCGCCCCAAATAAGGGCGGGGAGCGCCAGAAGCGTTTGAAAAAGGCCGTCGGCGATGTGGTTCTTAGGATGCGGGAAGAGGTCCCACTCTATCAGGAAGAGAATTATCGCGCCAAGTATGGCGAAAACGAAAAGCACGTTCTTTACGACCGGGCGTTCCTTCTTCTTTAGGGGATTTTCTATCGAGGGCGTGAAGCCGGCCTCGGAAGTGGCTTTCAGGATCGCTTCTTCGTTAGTTTTTGCTTCGTCATAGTAGACGATGCAGCGCTTGCTAATTGGGTCGACGCCGCTTCTCACGACGCCATCCAGTTTGTCTATGCTCCCTTTGACTTTTGAGGAACAGCCCGAGCAGCGCATGCCGGGCGCGAAGAAAACGAAACTTTTCATTTGGCTTCCTTGACCCTTTCCTCTTTCTCGAAGATACGGTAGCGGACGCCGTGATAAGAGGCATTGTCTTCCTTTGGGAAGGTGACGAGCGTCTGCCCTGGCATGCTCAAGCCTACGACGGTCTTCAGGAGGAAATTGTATTCCAAGCCCAGCGTCGTCTCTTTGTCCCAGACGGTGTCGGTGTTTTTGCCGGAAGCCAGAAGCGTCAGGAAGCGCCTGGCCGTCATGAGGGCTCTTTCGCTGTCAATCTCGCCTTCTTTGGACATATCGGCCAGATCAAGGAAGATCTGCTCCGCTTCCAGAAGATGGTCGGGAGTGAGCGGCGTCTTCTTATAGCTGGACATCACGCGGTAGAGATCCAGTTCCGTGTACAGCTCGTTGAGTTCTTTCACCAGGCCGGCCAGGGCGCGGTAAAATTCCGCTTCTTTTTCGACTTTAACCGTCTTGATCTTCGGCCAGTCTCTCTCCTCCCTTATCTCCTCGGGCTTCTCAGCGCTGTAGACGGCCGAGCGGATCCAGCAGGCGGAAGGAAGATCCTGCGCTTTGTTTTTGAGGTTCGCGGCGGCGGCGACGGCGCGCTCGGAGAGGCCCAAGTGTCCTTGCAGCTCCTCTCTCAAGTCTTTGAGAAGGGCGGCCTCCGCTTCGGGAATGTCTTCCGCGGCGCCCAAAACGTAGAGGATGTGCTTGACTTTGGGCGGGACGACCCAGCGGTGCAGTTCCCGGAAAGTCCTTTCCGGCAAAGCGGCCGGGGGAGGGAGGAAGAAGACGCGGCTGGTGGGTTCGCCGATGTGGGCGGGATCTTTCCAGGGCGGCTGCTCGAAACTTGTTTTGGCTTTTTGCAGCAGGACTTTCTTCTCTTCCTCGCTTCCTTTCTGCGCTTCCAAAAATTCCTTCACGGTCATGACTTTCGTCTCGCCGTCGAAGGCTTTCAGATATTTCACGGCCTCGCGGTAATTCTCGCTGGAAATGTCGCTTTTGAAAAGAGTGTCCGCAAGGATGGAAAGCGTGTCGAAGGTCTCCTCTTCCGTGATGGAGAAGTAATTGTTGCCAAGGTAGGCCCTAAGCAGCGCGGCGCTGCCCCAAGGCGTTCCGGCTTTCTCCTTGAAGGGAGCGTAAACGGTGTAGTCCCTAAGTTTGCCGTCCTTTTCGCCGATGAAAGACGCTTCTTTCACGGCCTGGAGCTCGTCTTCGACTTCTTTCTGCACCGCGGGGGGAACTCTCGATTCGGGCAGGCAGATCTTCATGCAGACGGAGGCGAAGAGCAGGGCGTTCCTCATCGCTATGCGGTCGGATCCTTCCGTGGCGTCATAGCGGGTTTCCAGATTCTCGACCAGGTCGACGAAGAGGGAAGCGTACTGGTCGTAGAGGAAGGTGCCGTAAACGCCGTCCGCGGCTCTTTCGTAATAATTGCGGAAAAGCTCGTAGGCCGCGTCGGCGGTGATGAAAACGGAGGGCTGCTCCCTGTAGAGGGAAGCGAAGCTTTTGCCGGATCTGCCCTGGAAAGTTTCCTCGAATTCCCTGTCGAATTCCTGAACCTTTTCTTCGGGCGCTGCGGACTGCGTCTTCTCTTCCTTCGCGCGCGCTTCGTTAAGTTTCGCCAGCTCTTCGTCCGCTTTCGCTTCCACATAGAAGTGGTAGGCGACAAGCGCCGCCACCGCGAGAATTAAAAGCGTGAAGATAATGAAGGCGGCTTTTTTCATCAGAGAGGAAGATTCCTTATGCGTTCAATGAGACCGGTGGTGGAAAGGCCCGCGACCTTCGGCATCAGATGGATGCGGCCTCCGTATTTTTTGACCGTCGGGGCCTCGATGCAGTTCTCGCCGTACTCGGAGCCGTTGACGTGCACGTTGGGCCTCACGACTTCCAAGAACGGCATGGGCACCGTCTCGTCGAAGATGTGGACATAGCTGACGATAGAGAGGGCGGAGAGCAGCGCGGCGCGCTGTTCCTGCCCGATTATGGGACGCAGCGGGCTCTTGTACTGCTTTATCGAGCTGTCGGAATTGAGGCCGACGATAAGGACGTCCGCCTGGGCCTTGGCTTCTTCCAAAAAGCAAAGGTGGCCGTAATGGAAAAGGTCGAAGCTGCCGTTGCAGGTCACGATGGTCTTGCCCTCTTTGCGCAGCTCTTCGCAGCGCTTGGCCAGTTCTTCTCTCGATACGATTTTCGATGCGGTCGACAACATGCTTTGTTCCTTTTGGTGTTTTTTTGCTTAGAAAAGGCCCTGGAGAATGGTCCCGAGGTCCACGCCGTAACTTATGTTCTGCTCCTGGGGGTTCCAGTCGAGGGGGTTCCACATGCGGCCCGAGATCATTTCCAGATTGATGGGGACCGTTTTGCCGCTGGCGGTCAGATCTTCGTTGGTCAGCGACGGTATGATCCTTCCGGCGTCTATTACGAAAGTGTTCCAGGTGCGGTTGGAGATAACGCAGGAGCCGGCTAGCTTTCCGTTGATGGAGAAACTGGCGGGCACGGGTTTCAGATCCGCGTCGGGATGGCTGGCCCTGAGATAGACAAGCAGATAGCGGGATCCGATCTGGAGCGGGCGGTAAACATGGCGCCTGGTGCGGGCGAACTTGTTGCTATATTGGTCGTATTCGTAATGCAGAATACCGTATTCCAGCATGCGGCCCAG
>DFCM01000064.1 GCA_002366995.1 bacterium UBP3_UBA3054
TTCCTCGTCGGAGCCGTTGGCCAGCGAGATCTTCCTCACAAGGCAGCCGGCGGCCTGGGCGTTGATTTTGACGATACAATAAGGCCTCGTTGAATTGGATCTGGAAATGTCGGCGGTCAGAGTGAGCGTTTCGGAGCCGTAGAATTTTCCTTCCGCTTTGGAAAGCGTGAAGATGTTCTCGGGATCGTCGATGATCTCGGCCCTGTAGCCGATGTAGCTGTTCGGCACGGTATTCGTCAGGCTAAGCGTGCAGGTCGTCTCTTTCAGCGGGAAATAAGGCTCATCCGTGAAGGCGAGGGAGCCGACCTTCCAGCCTTTGCCGTAACTGAAGACCACGGCGCAGGGCTGGACGCCTTCCATGATGTTAGTCGCTTTGACGATCACGCTGTAGCGGCCGGCGGAAGAACTGCCGAGCCTCAAGACTTCGATGTTGTTCACATGGTCGTTCAAGGTATACACTACCCCGTCGGGATCAAGGACGGTAAGATCGAGGTCGTTGACCAGGGCTTTTTCAGCGCCCCAGGTGCCGGGATAGTCGGTCCAGCAAAGGCCCACGATGAGCTCGCAGCCGGCCGGCTTGTCGAAGTAGTTCGTCACCGCTTTGCCGGTCGCGGAAAAACTCATTTCGACAAAGGACATCTTGCCGTCCGTGGGTTCCAGGCTCTCTTTCACGTTGACGTGGCCGTGCCCTTCCACGTTGTTAGGCCTCTCGTTCGGTATCTCCATGAAATGGTAGTACTGGCCGGGGAAGAGCGTCTTGGCGCCGACGCACATGACGCATTTGACCAGCGCGGCGGAAGGAGACTCCACTCCCCTGTTGTTGGTCAGATAATCCCTGACGACGGCCGCGCAGCCGGCGGCGATGGGAGAAGCCATACTTGTTCCGCCCATGTAGGTGTAGTACTGCGACCTTGTGGAAGTCTTGTCAGCGCTCGCCAAAGTGGAATAGACGCCTGTCGCCGGGGCGATGATGTCCGGCTTGATGCGGCCGTCCTCGCAGGGTCCCCTGGCGCTGAAGTCAGCGATGCCCTGGTGCACGCCGTCGTAAGGCTCGCACTCGGTGGCTAATTTGGGACGCCAGTTTTCGGAACCGCCCACCGTGATGATGTTCTTGGCGGCGGAATCGTACATGATGGCGCTCTGCGTGGGCAGGTCGATCTTCTTGTTGCCGTTGCCGCTTGAGAAGCAGATGGTGTAGTCCTTGTTGTTCCAGATGATCTGGTCGTAGAGGCGCGCGCCGGAACCGTAATAGCCGTCGCTGTTGCTGCCCCAGCTGTTGTTCATGACGCGGGCGCCTTCGTTGTAGGTGTTCTGCAAGTCTTCTTCCGTGCCGGAAGAGATGTAGCCGCTCCTAAGACCGGCGCACAGGCAGAAGATGTCGGCGTCGCAAGCCATGCCGCGGTATTGCCCGTCGCTGGCAGATCCGTTGCCAGTGGCGGAGCCGCACACGTGCGTGCCGTGGTTGCCGGCGTCGGCCCAGTCGTCATAGGTGCCTCTTTCCCTGGCTATGCCGGCGGTGCCGCGGCCTTTGATCACTTTGCCTTTGAAGTCCGGGTGAATGTTGTCCGGGTCGCCGTTGTCGAGGCCGGTGTCCTGGATGCAGACCATCTGCCCTTTGCCGGTGTAGCCCTCCAACTGGAGGTCGTCCACGTTGCACAGGAATTCCGATCTAGCGACGTCGTTGCAGATCTCTTCAGGCGCGTAGGGTTCCAAGAAGGCCACGTCTCCCCTTTTGGCGATCTCATAGGCCTGGGAATTCGTCAGGAGCGCCTTAACGCAGGGTTCCAGGGTGCCGAAAAGATCATCGATCTCTTTGGCGCCGACAGATTCGAGGGCTTCCTTTATGGCAGGAAGGTATTCCTTCCTCGTGGTGCCGACCTGGACGGGATAATATTTCTCCTCGCCGGCGGCGTTGAGGCTAACCTCATCGGCGCCCGGGTAGAGCAGTTTGTATTCCGGCAGATACTCTCCGGCGTAAAGGATGGAAAAGCGCCGCTTCAAAGCCGCGATCTCTTGTTCCCCCGCTTCCACGATGTAAGCGTTGGGCGGGATGTTGCCGCGGAAGATAATGCCGAGGGCTTTCGCTTCCTCGCGTTCCTCAGGCGTGAAGTTGCTTTCAGGTTGGACGATGTAGAAGCGCGTGCCGTCCGCCGAGAGCGAGCATTGGGGAGCCTGCTGGCTTTGTACGGTCGGGGCGGCGGGATCAATGGTCGCCTTTATTAGCCTTATCTTGCCGGGGTCGGCGAGCAGTGAGAGGGAAATGAATACGGTTAGAAGAGCGAGTTTTTTCATATTGTTTGCCTTAATTTATTGTCATCCTTTTTTTCTGAAAGAGAAGAAGCTCAGGAGCAGCGCGAGCGCGGCGAGAGCAGGTTCGGGAACGGGAGGATCAAGGCTCACCTTGAGATCCTTGATATCCACGTAAGCGTTGTTGTAGGTCAGGTTCAGCCTGAGGAAGTCCACCGCGTCGGAGGGCTGGACCTTCGTGCCGGTGATCTTGTAGCCTTCCACTTTCGTCATGTTGTAGAAGGTTACTTCCTCGAGCTTCTTGTAGCTCGGCAAAAGATTCAGAACGAAATCGTAGCTGATCCACTCGTTCCTGGGCGCGTTCTTGGTGAATAGCCCGGTGTTCCTCGTGTAGTCCGTGAGCGTCAGCTTGACCTGCTTCTGGCCGCCGTTGTTGATGGAGGAGAAGGCGCTCTGGAACTGGCGCTGGTCCTCGTTCTGGGTCAGATAGAGGTAGCCTGAGTAATCGTCGAAGAAGCGCAGCTTGCAGCTGACGTGGAAATTCAGGTTGGTGCTGTGTCCTTCCGGAACGCCGATGAAGAGGAAGGCGCCCTGGTCGCCCGAGGGCAGGGTCGAGCTGACGGTTCTGCCCAATCTGATGAAGGAAGAGTTGCCTTCGGACATCGCGGCGATGGAGAGTTTCTCCTTCTGGCTCCAGGAACTGTCAACGTCGTCCAGAAGCTGTCCCACGCAGTCGGAGACATCCTCGGAATACAAAAGGTATCCCTTCCTGTCGCTGCCTCTGGGACGGATGAACTTTCTCGTCATAACGCCCGCGTCGCCGGCGTCGATCTTGATATATCCGGTGTCGAGGCCGTAAACATCGCTCGCCTCTTTGCAGCGCAGCGTAATGGTCAT
>DFCM01000118.1 GCA_002366995.1 bacterium UBP3_UBA3054
CAGTTCTGCGATCCGAGGATCCTCTACGCGCTCTTCGCGGTGGTGGTCATCGGCTTCGAGATGATCCAGATCAAGATGCCCGTGCCGAACCCCGTCTGGGTCGGCAAACTCTATGACAGGATCGAGAACCTGCCGCCCGACAAGGCGGTCCTTATCGACTGCGACTACGGCGCCGGCAACCGCGGCGAATGCGAAGGCCAGTTCAAGGCCGTCATCCAGCATCTCTTCGCCCGCAACATAAAATTCATGGTGGTGACCTGGACTACGAACGTGGAAGGCCAGAAGCTCGGCCGCCAGGTCCTTGACGAGGTCGCCAAGAAAATGAACAAGGTAGACGGCGAGGATTACGTCATGTTCCAGGCCATCGTCAACGCCGGCGGCGTGACGCTGCAAAGCCTGGCCAAGGATATCCACGGCTTCGTAGTCAAAGACATCAACGGGCGCGACCTCGGCGATATCCCGATGATGAAGAATTTCCGCTCCATCGCGGACGTATCGCTCATTTACCGCGTGGCCTATTCCTGGGGCGGCGTGCCCTGGATCGGCTTCGTGCAGTCCGTTTACGGAACGCCTCTGGCGGCCGGGTCCGCGGGCATCGAAAGTTCGACCGCCTACCCGTACCTCGATTCCGGTCAGCTCTGCGGGCTTTTGGCCGGCGCGGCCGGAGCCGCCGCTTATGAAAAGCGCGTGATGGAAGCCGGGATCGTAGGGGAGACGGGCATCGGCACCAAGACCGTGAGCGTGCAGTCTTTCGCGACGCTCTTCGTGGTCGTCTCCATTCTTATCAGCAATTTCGCCATGTTCATGTCAAAGTGGCAGTCACGCAAGGGCAGGGCATAAGGAGGACTGATCATGCAAAAATTCACAGGTAAGATTTTCTGGATGATCCTTGGCGCGCTGGTCCTCGGCTTGGCCATTTGGGGCGAATTCAGGGCGGGCAGCATCCCGGCCGTGGCCGCGAGAGTGAAGGACCTCGACCTTCCGAGCCTCGGCGTTTACCGCCTGCAGACCTGGGTCGCGGCGCTCTCCTGCATCGCGGTCTACAGTTTCCTCTTCAAGGAGAATCCCTTCTACCGTTTCTTCGAGCACGCGCTTTTAGGCTGCGCCACCGGCTACAGCTGCGCCGTGGTCATGCGCCAGAACCTTTACAGCCAGTGGCTCGTCCCGATCAAGAAATCGATCGTGAACGTCATGGCCAACGGCTGGACGCCTTCCGACGCGGCCACCATCGCCTTGATCTTCGCGGGCGTCATCGGGCTTCTTTGGTACTTCCAGTACAGCAAAAAATATTTCTGGGTCAGCCGCATCGCCATGTGCATTTCTTTGGGCGCCGGCGCGGGGCTCGCTTTCAAGGATACCTTCAACCAGCTGATCCCGCAGATCACCGGCACCTTCAAGAACGTCTGCCCAAGCGAGTATGTCATGCCGGGCGCCAGCCTTCTTGACCGCTTCTACGCCGGCTGCGAGAACGCCATTTTCGTGATAGGCACCGTCTCCGTTCTGATGTACTTCTTCTTCGCCTTCGGCAACAAGAACGCGATAGTGAAAAGCAGTTCCAAGATCGGCCGCTGGTACCTGATGATCGCCCTGGGCGCCTTCTTCGGCAACACCTTCATGTCAAGGCTTTCCGCCCTCATCGAGCGCGTCCACTTCCTGATGGCCGAGTGGTTGCTAATTAGTCAGATGTAGCCGCTGTTTGAGTATTTTTTTGACTTTTGCTATTATGTAAAGGCTATGGAGAATAGAGCATGATCGGACACAGCAACAACAGAATAGAAGCGGCCGTCGCCAACGGCACCGCTTACATAAAGATATTCGGGCGCGGTACGTTCCAGACCGTTGCTGATTTCCGTGATTTCGTAAAAAAGAGCCTCGACGACGGATTGGCTGTTTTCATCGACCTTTCGAACTGCGAGACGCTCGACTCCACCTTCATCGGGACCTTGGTCGCGCTTTGCATGAAGTCGAAAAAGGATGGCGAATGCATGCTGAAGCTTTTCAACGTTTCCGATCATGTCAAGAATATTTTCAATACCTTAGGCCTCCAGACCATTCTTGACATCAGGGACGCCGTTCCTGGCGACGGAGGCGAATATTCTCCCATCGAGAGCACGGCTCATGACAAGGTCGAAATCACCGACCTTATGCTGGACGCCCACCTTACCCTTTCAAAAATAAACGAGCGCAACGCTGTGGAATTCAAAGACGTGGTCGAATTCCTCAAGCAGCAGCGTTGAGGCGCCTCAGAGGGCTTTCGCGATGAATCTTCTTCCGATTGCCATTTCCGTTCTGCTGGCCTTTCTTTTTGTTTTCGCGCTTGTAAAGGCGGCCCGTTCCAAAAGGCTGGCCAGAAAAGCCGAAAAGCACGCGGCGCGCGTCAAGGAAGCGGAGGAGAGCCTTGTCAATCTTTTCGGCCACGTTTCCCAGACGGTCAGGACTTACTACGAGGACAAGAACGTCAACAGCGGTGAGCTGAAAGCCGCGCTGCTGAGCCACTTCACCCTGTCCGCCCAGAAGAGTTTCGCCAGCGGCTGCGCCGCTTACTTCGCCTACGACAGGGAGCAGGGGACTTTGAGGCTTTCCGAATGTTCCGGGCTTTTCCCCAGCTGCCTTGACATCAGCGAAGAGAAGCTGAAGCTTGTGGCCGGCAACGACGCCAAGCTTCAGGAATATTTGAAAAACACTTCTTTTCCGCTGCACCTTACGCCTTTCGCCGCGGCTGTCGACCAGAAGCGCGTCGTAGTCTTCGGGAAAAACGAGTGCGAGGAAAGGGTGCGCTACAAAGTTTACGCCCTTTGGGGAATGCTCATCGTGCCGGTCCGATCCCAGGGCGCCGTCACGGGCGTTCTGGTCATCGCCAACAAGGCTCACAAGGCAGCGTATGACAGCGAGGACGTGGAGCTGGCCCGCGGCATGTCCGAAATAGTCAGCTGGACGCTCAATTACCTCGCCATGATCGAAGGCGTCAGGGAGAAGGCCAGCGTCGATTCCCAGCTCGAGACCGCCGCCAGCATCCAGAGTCATCTGCTGCCGAAATCCAGGGCGCAGATGGGGATCGTGGAAGCGGAGGCCTTCTACAAGACGGCCTACCGCGTGGGCGGAGATTACTTCGACTTCATCGAGGTGGACGAGGATCACCTTGGCATCCTGGTGGCGGACGTTTCCGGCAAAGGCATTCCGGCCGGGCTCGTCATGGCGTCCACCCGGGCTCTGATGTCGGCGCTCTCCAAGCACGTTCTTTCGCCCTCCAAACTTCTGACCGATCTCAATACGCACCTCATCCAACTGATCCCCGAGGAAATGTTCGTCACGGCGAGCTACGCCGTCATCAACACGAAGACCGGCGAGATGCTCTGCGCCGAGGCCGGGCACGAGCCGTTTTTGGCGGCTCTCAGCGGGCAGCCTGTCGTGACGTGCGAGAACAGGGGAATGGTGCTCTCCATTCTCGACAGCGAGATCTTCGGACCGTCGCTCAAGGACACCGCCTACCAGCTGCAGAAAGGGGACATGGTGCTTTTCTACACGGACGGCGCCGTGGAAGCGCTGAACCGCAAGAAGGAGGAGTTCACGCGCGAAAGGCTCTCCGTGGCTCTGGAGAACGCCAGGAATCTCTCTCCCTACGAAGCTCTCCAGTCAATTCAGGGGCGGCTTGCCAAATTCACCGAAGGCGAGCCTCCTTACGACGACGTCACGCTCGTGGCCGTCAAGATCAATTAGCCCGGCCCATCTTCCTTGAAGCCCTTGAACTGGAGCGCCTCCAAGATCTGGCGCTCCTCTATTTTTTCGAGATTGCCAAGATCCGCTATGGTGCGCGCCACCCTCAGTATCCTCGTGTAAGTCCTGGCGGACAGAGCGAGCTTCGTCACGGCGAACTTAAGGGCGCTCTCCGCTTCTTTGGTGAGCGGGCAGTATTTCTGCGCGGCGGCGCTGTTGAGCTGGGCGTTGTTTCTCAGCCTGGTCTTCTTGTAGCGCTCAAGCTGGATGCACCTTGCCCTCATGCAGCGCTCCCTTATCGCTTTGGAGCTTTCCGGCGCCTCCTTCGCTGTCAGCTCCTCGTAGGGGACGAAGGGCATCTCCACGTGCATGTCGATCCTGTCCATGAGAGGCCCGGAGACGCGGGCGCGGTAGCTTTCCACGGCGCGGCGGGGGCACTTGCATTTCTTGACGGGGTGGCCTAGGTAGCCGCAGGGGCAGGGGTTCATGGCGGCCACCAGCATGAAAGAGGCCGGGAAGGTGACGGAGCCGGCTACTCTCACGATGTTGACGAAACCGTCTTCCAAGGGCTGGCGCAAAGCCTCAAGCACGTTCTTGGCGAACTCCGGGAATTCGTCCATAAAAAGGACGCCGTTGTGGGCCAGCGATACTTCGCCTGGCTCGATCTGGAGCCCTCCGCCGATGAGACCGGAAAGGGAAACGGAGTGGTGGGGCGACCGGAAGGGACGCCGGATCAAAAGCCGAATATCTTTAGGGACCAGGCCCTTCGCCGAGTAGATCTGCATGCTCTCGATCAGCTCCTCTTCCGAGAGGGGAGGAAGGATAGTCGGCAGCCTTCTGGCCAGGAGCGTTTTCCCGGAGCCCGGCGGACCGAAAAGCAGAAGATTATGCCCGCCGGCGGCCGCGATCTCGGCCGCTCTTCTGGCGGCGAGCTGTCCCTTGATCTCGGAAAAATCGCAGTCGTAATTGTAGGAGGCGGCTTCCAAAAGATCGCGGTCGAAAGCCAGGGAAAGGCTTTTCGCGGGAGCAAGATAAGCGGTGAGAGCCTCCTTGAAACTGCCGGCGGGAATGACGACGAGGTCCTTTACAAGGGCGGCTTCCCGAGCGTTGCTTTTGGGAACTATGAGGTAGCGGAAGCCGAGCTTTTTGGCGGCCACGGCGCAGCTGATGACGTTTCTGACGCCGCGCAGGTTTCCGTCCAGCGAGAGTTCCCCGATCGCGGCGATCTTGCTTTCCGCCGAGGTTGGGTCGAGGTCTTTCTGGTGTCCGGACCAGGCGGCCAGGCAGAGCGCGATGGGAAGATCGAAAGCCGGGCCGTGCTTTTTAAGGTCGGCGGGCGCCAGGCTTATGATGATCTCTCCTTTGGGGTAGCGCAGCCCCGCGTGCAGCATGGCGCTGCGGACCCTTTCCTTGCTTTCCCTTACGGCGGTGTCGGGAAGTCCGATTATGGAAGTCGACTGCTTGTCATCCTCCAATTCCAGGCCGTAGTCCGCGTTCTTGCCGTCGAAAACGTTGACCTCGATGGTGACCAGCCGGGCCTGGGGGCCGTAGGAGGCGAAAGAATAAGCTTTGGTTAGCATAAAGCTTTTTGATTTGGTTGGGGGCAGGCTAAGTAATTTTAAGAATTGGAAAGCCAAAAGGAAAGGTTTTCGGGAAACGCTAGCTATAGTGATAGAAACATGGCGAAGCGTTGACACTATCGGCGTTAAATAGTAAAATCTAATAATAATGTAATCCTATACCCTTAAGGAGTGACTATGCCTTACAAAGCACAGATCAAAGAGCTGCAGGTCAGCATGCAGAAGGCTCTCGATCACCTGACTTATCAGTTCAAGGAGATCAGGACCGGCAAAGCTTCCCCCGGCCTCGTCGAGGACATCAAGGTCGAGTATTACGGCGCCATGACGCCGATCAAAAGTTTGGCCAACATAACGGTGCCGGAGCCCAGGACGCTTAAGATCGAACCCTTCGACGTCAACAGCGTGCAGTCCATCTGCCGCGCCATCCAGGCGTCGCCGATAGGCATCACTCCCGTGGACGACGGCCGCGTCATCAGGCTGCCTATGCCGGAACTCACCGAGGAGCGCCGCCGCGACCTTACGAAGCTGACCAAAAAGTACAGCGAAGAGACGAAAGTCAACCTGCGCAACCTGCGCCGCGACACCATCGAGAAACTCAAAAAGATGGAGAAGGACAAAGTCCTGACGGAAGACCAGCGCAAGCAGGGCGAAAAGAGCGTGCAGACCGAAACCGATAACTTCAGCAAGAAAGTCGATGACCTTGTCAAAGCCAAGGACAACGAGATCATGACGCTGTAAAAAAATAAGGAGTAAAAAACTATGGCATTAAACGTTGAGATCTCTCCCAGAAAAGGAGGAGGACTTGTGGTAGCGCCGAAAGGGCGCCTTGACAGCGTAACGGCTCCCGACTTCGAAGAGGCTGTCGACGGTATTTTGAAAGACAAGGTCAAGGTCATAATCCTTGATATGGAAAGCGTCGATTTCCTGTCCAGCGCCGGCATCCGCGTCATCTTCAAGCTTCAGAAAGGCGTGCTGGGAAACCGCGGCGTCGTGGTCGTAAGCAAGCCCCAGCCCCAGGTCGCCAGAGTTTTGGAAATCGTCCGCGCCATGCCCAAGGAGCAGATCTTCGAGAATACCGAAGAGGCTGACAAATACCTTGCTGCCATCCAGGAAAAGGAACTCGAAAGAGTGTCCGCTCCGAAGAGCGGGAACTTTGTCGCGGGAACGAATCTTAAGATCGAAGTCACTCAGAGAAAGGAAGGCGGCGTCGTGATCTCCCCGAACGGACGCTTAGACACCGTGACCGCCCCCGAACTGGAGGGCGTCGTGGACAAGATCCTCGCGGAGAAGATCTGCATCGTTATCCTGAACATGGAAGGCGTGACTTTCATCAGCAGCGCCGGCATCAGGGTGATCTTCAAGCTGCAGAAAGGCGTCCTCAAAGAAAAAGGCGTCGTCATCGTCAGCAAGCCGCAGCCTCAGGTCGCGAAAGTTCTGGAAGTGGTCAGAGCTCTGCCGCCTGAAAAGATCTTCCAGGATATCGAAGCGGCCGACAAATATCTCGCCATGCTCCAGCAGAAGGAACTCGAGAAACTGGCCACCAAGGCTGTCGACAAGATGGCCGAGGCGCCGAAGGTCACTGAAAACGACAATCTGAAGATCACCGTTACGCCGAGGGAACCGAGAGGCTACACCGTCTCCCTGAAGGGCCGCCTTGACAGCATCACTTCCCCGGACTTCGAGAAAACGGTCGACACGATCATTTCCGCGGAAGCCAAGGTCATCATTCTTAACCTGGCGGAACTGGTCTTCCTCTCCAGCGCCGGCATCCGAGTCATCTTCAAGCTCCAGAAGGGCGTATTGCAGAGGAAAGGCGTGGTCGTCATAAGTAAGCCGCAGCCCCAGGTCGCCAAGGTCATCGAGATCATCCGCGCCCTGCCGGCCGAACAGGTCTTCGCCAGCGACGAGGAAGCCGACGCCTATCTTGCCAAGATACAGCGTCAGGAACTCGGGGAAGTGTAAAGGTGCCCGGCTACGGCTTCGTAAGAGTTTGCGCGGCCGTTCCGCGGCTGGCTTTGGGCGACTGCGCCGAAAACGCGGCGAATCACGCGGCTTTCGTCAAGAAGGCCGCGAAAGAAAAAGCGCAGCTCATAGTTTTCCCGAAGCTTTCCCTTACCGGAGCGACCTGCGGCGATCTTTTCAGGCAGCCCAGCCTGGCTAAGCGCGCGCTTTTCGCTCTCAAGGGTCTGGTCTCCAAACTTGCCTTGAAAAACGCGGTCTGCGTCGTCGGCCTTCCTGTTCTTCTTGAGGGCAGGCTTTACGACGCCGCCTGCGTTTTCCAGAAAGGAAGGCTGCTTGGCCTCGAATTGAACACTTTGCCGGAGAACTATGTTTTCAGCGTTCCCGAAAAAGGCTTTTCGTGTTCTTTCAAGCTCCTCAACCAAAACGTGCTTTGCGGCACCGATCTCGTTTTCCGCTCGGAGAATTTTTCTTTCACGGTCGGTTTCGACAGTGAACTGCTCTCTCCTTCCCAGCCTCTTTCCAAGCGCGCCGCGCTGGGCGAAATGATCGCCGTAGTAGGCGCCGTGCCGGAACTGGCAGGGTCTTTTAATAAATTCAGGAACACGGCGTCCTCTCTGTCCGGGCTTTGGAAAAGGGGACTGGTCTTCGCTTCTTCCGCCTCCGGAGAATCCAGCACGGACAATTGTTATGCCGGAAGAGCTTTCGTTTTTGAAAAAGGCAGACTTCTGTCCGGAAGAAAGCAGTTCCAGGCCGAGGACACTCTGACCATCGCCGATGTTGACTGCGAATTCTTAAGGTTCGAACGTCCGCTCGAGGTTCCTTCCGATGAGAGCCTTGTTCCTTTTTTAATTTCTGAATTGCAGGACCCGAAGCCTGATCTTGCCTTGAATCCTTTTGTCCCGGACGACAAGGCCTTAAGGGACGCGCGGTGCGAGGAGATCTTCTCCATCCAGTGCGGCGGCCTTAAGAGACGCATGGAGCATACCAAGGCCAAACGCGCCGTTATCGGCGTGTCCGGCGGCCTTGACTCCACTCTGGCGCTGCTTGTCGCAAGGGAAGCCCAGGGACTGCGCGGTCTCGGCCCGGGATCGATCCTTGGCATCACGATGCCCTGTTTCGGAACTTCCGGCCGCACGAAGAGCAACGCCTGCGCCCTGATGGAAGAGCTTGGCATAGAATACAGGACGATCGACATCAAGGGCTCCCTGGAACGCCATTTCAAGGATATCTCGCATCCTAATGATCTCCACGACGCGGCCTATGAGAACGCCCAGGCGAGGGAGCGCACGCAGATACTGATGGACGTCGCCAACAGCGAATGCGGCCTGGCCGTTGGCACCGGCGACCTGTCCGAAGCGGCGCTCGGCTGGGCGACCTACGGCGGCGACCAGATGGCGATGTACAACGTCAACTGCGGCATCCCGAAAACGCTTGTCAGGGCGGTCGTCGCCTGGTACGCGGAAAAAGTGGGAGGTAAGATCGGAGCGATTCTGTCGGATATCATCGATACGCCGATAAGCCCCGAGCTTCTGCCGGCGGTCAACGGAAAGGCCACCCAGAAGACCGAGGATTCCGTCGGCCCCTACGAGCTCCACGATTTCTTCATCTACCATATGCTGAGGCGCGGCGCCTCGCCGGAAAAGCTCTTCTTCTTAGCCAAGACCGTTTTTGCGAAGCGCTTCAAGGAAGAGAAGATCAAAGAGTGTCTTAAGATCTTCCTTTCCCGTTTTATGAGCCAGCAGTTCAAGCGCTCCTGCTCGCCCGACGGAGTAGGGACAGGAAGCGTCTCGCTGTCCCCGCGCGCCGGATTGAGAATGCCTTCAGATATTTCCTCCGCGCTCTGGCTGGAAAAATTATGACTTCAAGGTTTTTCTCCTCCCAAAATTATGGTAGAATTCTGTTGAGAAAGTAGAGAAAGACAATGAGTAAAAATGTGCTGAAAAGACCTTCGGGGGTGGCTTTGTTGGCAGTTTTGACCGTTCTGACGGTGCTCTCCCTTCTGGCCGCCACGTTCGCGGCCATGATGACCATGGAGGAGCAGGCTGGCAGCATAAGCTTGAACCGCTCGCAGTCAGACATGCTCGCGCAGTCCGCCATCGAGCACGTTTACGGCCTTTTGCGCCAGGACTCCATCGACAGTCCGGAATACGACGGCTACGACGAACTCTGGTCCCAGACCTTCAAGCCGCGCCAGGGCGAGGAACGCGTTAACGTCGAAGGCGACAGGGGCGGCGACTATGCCTGGGCGCGCTGGATCTACGTGAAAGACAATTCCGGCAAACCTGTGGGCCGTTACGCCGTAATGGTCGAGGACGAGCACGCGAAAATAAACCTTCACACCGCTTCGGCCCTCGGAAAAAATCAGCAGAACGAAGGCTTCGGAACTTTCGA
>DFCM01000029.1 GCA_002366995.1 bacterium UBP3_UBA3054
GCTCGCTGTCCACGGGGATGATCTCGGCTCCGGTCTTTCTTGCTTCCCTGAAGACAAGCTCGCCGCCCGAGACAAGCACTTCCTTGGTCGCGATGGCAAGGCGTTTTCCCGCCTTCACCGCTCTCAAGGCCGCGTCGAGCCCGACTAACCCGACCACGCTGAGAATGACGACGTCGGCGGAATCGCCCAGCGACGCCACGCCTTCCTTGCCGCTTCTGACGTCCAGAGCGGGGAAGGCTTTCTTAAGTTCCAGGGCGCCCGCGGGATCGTTGACGGCAACCGTTTTCGGCGCGAACTCTTTTATCTGCTCGCAGATCAAAGGCGAGAAATGACCGCAGGCCAGCGCCTCAACTTCGAAGCGCTCCTTCAGGTTTCTAGCGACGTCGAGCGCGGAGCGTCCGATGCTGCCGGTGGAGCCTATGACCGCGAGAGTCTGCATAAAGTTAGGAATTGAAACGGTCCGTGAAAGCTTTGAGTTCTTTGGTCAGAGCCGCGCCGTCTTCCGGCGTGTTGGCTTCAACGTAGCATCTAATGATGGGCTCGGTGCCGGAGGGGCGCACGAGGACCCACTCGTTATTCTCGAAATTGAATTTAAAGCCGTCGAGTTTGTTTCTGGAAACGACCTTGCGTCCTAGGAAAGTCTCGCCTTCCTCTTTGGAAACGGCTTCCAGGATCTTCGCTTTGTTTTCCGGCGTCAGGAAAAGGTCGGTGCGGCCCGTCCAGACGGAGCCGATGGCGGCTTTGATCTCGGCCATCGTCTCGCCCAGCGTCTTGCCGGTAACGGCCACCAGTTCGGTGATCAGAAGGCAGGCGAGGATGCCGTCCTTTTCGGGGATGTGCGCGCCGATCGTAAGACCGCCCGATTCTTCGCCGCCCAGGAGGACTTTGCCTTCCAGCACGTAAGGCGCGATGTATTTGAAGCCGACGGGAACTTCGATGAGTTCGGCGCCGAGGTACTTCGCCAAACGGTCAAGGTAGCCGGTCGTGGCGACGCTTCTGACGATGGCGCCTTTCAAACCGCGGTTCTTGGCCAGGTGCCAGGAAACGAGGCACAGGACCTGGTTGGCGTTGTAGAAGGTGCCGTCAGAATCAACGATGCCGAAACGGTCGGCGTCGCCGTCAGTGCCGAGGCCCAGAGCGTAGGGGCCTTCCTTGACCATCTTGATCAATTCGGGCATGTTTTCCGCGGCCGGTTCCGGACGGCGTCCGCCAAAGGAGGGGTTCACCCAGTTGTGAAGAGCCGTCACTTCTGTACCGGCGCGTTTGAGCATCTCGTCCAGATATTCCCTGCCCGTTCCGTAGAGGACGTCGCAGGCGACTTTCAGGTTGGCTTTCTTTATGGCTTCCAGGTCGACCAGTTTCGTCAGTTCGGCGAAATAGGGCTCCCTCGGGTCGAGCATGACGATCTTGCCTTCCTTTTCCGCGGGCGCGACCGGCTGGTCGATGTGCTGCTCGATGAATTTCGTCACTTCCGTGCCGGCGCCTTCGCCGTGCTCGACGGAGAATTTCAGTCCCTGGTACTCGGCGGGGTTGTGGCTCGCGGTGTAGTTGATGGCGCCGTCGAGGCCCATGCTGCGGACGCAGAAAGAAAGAACGGGAGTGGGGCAGTCCCTTTCCGTGCAGTAAACGTTGATCCCGGCTTTGGCCAGCTGTTTGGCGGTGCGTTCCCGGAACTCTTTGCCGAGGAAGCGGGCGTCGCTGCCGACTACGACGCTAAGATTCGGTCTCCCGGTCGAGCGCAGGTACAGAATGATGGCGTCGACAACTCTGGCGGCGTTCTCAAAAGTGAAATCTTCAGCTAAAATGGCCCTCCAGCCGGAGGTCCCGAATTTGATCTTCGCTTTACTCATTGGAATTAGACTCCTTTTTTATCGTAACTAGTAAGTTGGTGTAATCAGTTGTTGTGCGGAATTTCGCGAGCTTGGGATGAGCGGCGATGTAATCGGCCATGCTTTTATCCCTTCTCACGGCGTCCATGAAAGCAACGGAGGCTTCCGTAAAGGCCTCGCTGTGGGCTCTCAACAGCCCGAAGTTGAAATAGACCGGAGCGTATTCGCTCTCCTGGGCGATGCCGAGCCTGTAGTAGCTCTCCGCCTCCGCAAGCTCGCCTTTCCTCAAAACTATCGAGCCAAGGTTGTCGTAGATCACGGCCAGGTCCTGGCGGGAAAGGGGAACGTAGCGCGTAGCCGCGAGCGCGGCCCTGTAAGCTTTCTCCGCTTTTTTCCTGTCCGGCGGAAGCTTCAGATTGGAGGCGTGACCGAGATAGGCCTGGGCCTTGGCGTAGTCGGGGAAGCGCTCACACAAGGGTTCAAGGATGGCCAGCGCTTTGTCCATTTCGTTTTTGCGGAAAAGCTCTATGGCTTCGTCAAGCAAGGGGCCGCCCACGGCTTCCAAAAGATCGGAATAGAGGATCTTGCCTTCCGCTTCCGGGTATAGCAGCAGCCCGGCCTTGGTCTGCTTGATAGCGTTCTCGTTGTCGCCCCCGGCCGCAAGGGTCAGCGCCAGATCGAAACGGTTGAGCGCGTTGGAGGGACAATCTGTCACAAGTTCCGTCAGAGTTTTCTTCGCGCCCGGAATGTCGCCGGACTGCAGCTGGGCGTAGCCGAGATTGCGGCGCAAGGCCTCGTTGTCCTTTTCCCTGGCGGCGGCCTGGCTTAAAAGCCGGACGGCCTTCTCGTATTCGCCTTTCATGATGAAAGCGTTGGAAAGGCCGAAGAGTCCGTCCTTGTCCATGGGATACTTCTCAAGGTAATTCATGAAAAGCTCCTGCGCCTTCGCGCTGTCGCCGGTCTGTATGTACAGGACGCCCAGGGAATACATGACGCTCTTTGAGTCGGGATCTTCCTTGAGAGCGCTCTCGTAGTGTTCCACGGCTCTTTGGTAGTCGGCTTCCTCTATGGCGGCGTTTCCGAAGGAAACGTGCTTTTTGGCAAGGGCGTCTTTCGGGGCGGATAGCGCCAAGTTGGCACAAAAGGGGAGCGCCGCCGCGAAAAGAAATATGTAATTATAGACACGCATATTATTATTTTATCATAAAATTTAGGTATAATTAGATGAACAAACGAAAAACGGATCGTTATGCTTAAACCCAATCTGACAATCGTTGCCCTGCTTTCGTTTTTATTGGCGCCGCCGCTTCTTTTTGCCGAGGGAAGCGACGCTAAACTGCCCCAGCAGATCCCGGCCAATAGGAAAGACGCCATTTCCTCGCTGTGGGACCGCCGCGCAGGAGTGAAGGCCGTGGACGACCCCGACGGCGACGGACTTCTTACGGAAAACGAAATCACCGCTTACAGCACCGATCCGAAGCTTTACGATTCCGACGGCGACGGACTCTGCGACGGCGAAGAGGTTTTGGGATACAGGCTGCAGAAGGGCGCCAAGGGCTATTACACCGCGCCTCTCTATTGGGATTCCGACGGCGACGGAATTTGCGACGGCGAGGATCCGGACCCGACTTCCCCCAGCATGCGGGCTTCTTTTGAAGCGTGGAGCGAATGGTGGGAAAAGAAGGCCGAGCTTCTGGGCATTCCCTGGATAGGTCTGGACATGAAGAAAAAGGACTATGACGCCGACGGCGTGACGAATTTTGACGAATTCAAGAACAGCACCTGCCCCTTCATGAAACCGGGCAAAAAGCTGGCGTTTTTCGCTCCCGGAACCATAACCTTAAGCAAGGATTCCGCAACCACGACTTCCGTTTCCGCGGTCTTTTTCGCGGATCATTCCGTGACCGGCATGCTTTGCGTTTCAGCCCTTAACCTTCCCGGCGCCCAGGTTCGTTTGAAAAGGCGCCAGGGCTGCGAAATGAGCGACGGATTGTTCATGCCGTTCGACATGCGCGGCTGCGTTTTCCTTTCCCGCTACGCCGTGCCGATGGATTTCGAAGTGATCATTCCCAAAGCGACCGAGAAAACGCCCGCTTTGGATTACCTTAGAGTCCGCGACAACGAAGGCTATTGGAAGGACAAGCTGGAGATACGAAATCCTATTGGCAAATGCGCGCCCGCTGTACCCGAGCTTGTGATGCCGCTGGAAGGGGAAGAGATCATAGAGGCCGGAAAAATAAAACTGCTTTGGCAATCCGGCGGCAAGAAATACACCTACCATCTCAGGATCTTCATGAAGTCGGGAGATAGGCTTACGCCCGCGGAAGACAAAAAGCTCGACCAGAACTGGTACGCTTTCGAACCTGATTTCCCCGGGATCTACGTCTGGCAGGTCGCCTGCGAAGACGAATCCGGGCTGGTCTCCTGCGCGGAGAGCCGCAGCCTGAAGTACCTCCCTCCGGACGGAATGTTTGATACTGACGCCGACGGCGTGACCGACAACGACGAAGTTCTGGGCGATTCGGATCCTGACAATCCCAACAGCACCCCGCTCACAATAAGGACTCCTGAAAAGCTTCCGGACGCTTTTGTAAAGGAGTATTATTATTTCAACATCATGGCGAGCGGAGGCGCTCCTCCCTACGAAGTTTTGATGCTTACTCCCGGCAACCCTCCCGGCTTTCTTCTGAAAAGCGACGGCCTGATCCTAGGGCTTCCCGAAAGGGAAGGAACCTTCCGTTTTACTATCGGCGTGAGGGACCAGAACAAGATCACGCGTAAAAAAGTTTTCACGCTTACGGTCAAACCCCAGCTCAAGAGCGGACCGAACGCTAACCCTAAATAACGGGTATACTAGCGTTAGTAGCGCAAAAAGCGCTTGGATCATCATTGAAGTTCGCCTGATATTCGCCTGATTGCCCCTGCGCAAAAGGGGTTTTTGAATATTTTTAAAAAATTAGCAAAGTTTTTCTTTTTGTGAAAATCTTACAACGTACACAAAAATAAATAGAAATCGGGAAAATGTTTGCTTATTCCTAAAAATGAAGGTAAAATCATGGCGAATTGTTTTTAATTTTATGAGGAGAAACCATGAAACACAATCCCTTCAAATCCTCTCTCTTTTTGAAAGCGTTTCGCCTTTCCGAAAGATTGACTATCAAAGCCCTTGCGACTAAGCTCGCGGTCAACTATCGTTTCCTTTCCAACATTGAGAACAGCAGAAGCCTGGCTTCCCTGAAGCTCTTGATGAAGATCTCGACCATATACTACAGTTTCGATCTTCCCACGGCTCTGTCTCTTCTTGCCAGCGACAAAGCGATGCTGGGCGCCAATTCGGTCGCCAGACGCGCGAAGAAGCAGGCAGAGAAGATCATCAAGGCGAGGGCGCCGCATTTGAAAGACCACCTTGTCATGACGCCCTACGGGCTTCTCAGGTACGTGACTTCGCCGGAAGAGATCATTAAGCTGTCCGGCAGCCACTGCGACTTCCTTCTCCTGAACCATCGTCCTGACAGGATAAACGCCACGACGTTGGTCGTCAGAGACGTGCGTCCGGTGAAAGGCCAGCAGTCTTTGGTCATCACTAACAACGGTTCGGATGTCGTTTCCTACGACCCCAGTTACCATAAGGCGTTCCCGAGCTTCGTTATCAGCGATACGATCGACGAGTCGCCCTATAGTCTGATGTGCGCGCAGCGTGACGACGACGAGCAGGAATAAGGGACTCTTAGCGAAGCGCGGCGGTGCGCGCTAAGCACATATCCCCAAGCGAACTCACGGAGGACGCTAATGCTAACCATGCGCGCGTAGTCCGTGAGCGGGGGATATGTGCTTAGTGCGCGCTGCTAGCGCTTCCAAAGTATCGCCAGCATACGCTCGCCATGGCGAAGCGTCAGCAAAGGATCTTTGCAGGTGCGTCCGAAGAAGCCTGAGAACTTCCCGCCGAAAACGTAGATGCCGCTGTGAAGATAGCGTTTCTCCTCTTCGCGGACTTTTCCGTGCACGGGGAAATGGGCGGTGACTAAGGGGATGAATTCCTGAATGATGAAATCGCCCCCCAAAGCCGCCTTTACGCCTTTTTTCCAGACGTTCTCGGCCGTGTGGCAGCCCTGAAGAATTCCGAAGCCGCATTTTGAGACACAGGGCTTCAGGACGAAGAGATCCTTGTTCTTCAAAACGAAGGGCATAAGGTCGATCTCTTTTCCTTTGTAATCAACTTTCCCCTCCCGCAAGGGGACGGTCCAGGGGATTGTGCGCTCTACGGCGGCTCTCACGGCGGGCGTGTATTTCTTCAGCATCTCTTCGTTTCTCAAATAGGCGAATAGTTTTTTGCTGAAGGCTATTTGCGAGCGCGGCGAACCGACTACGCAGACTTTGTGTTCTTTGTAGGCGTTTGTCAGAACGGAAAGAGCTTTGCGGTTTTGGCCCCAGTCTTCGCCCAGGAGCCTTCTGTAGATAAGGTGGATCGTCTGGCCGGCTACGCTTAAGGCGTCGCCCTCAAGTTTCAATTCCCTCGGATCCGCGACTATGGCGCGCAATCCCCGGCTCCTGAAGAACTCCTGGCAGGCGTAGAATTCCCAGGCGGTGTCCTCGGTCTGCCAGTCGACGATGGCGATCGTCGGTTTGACCGGCCAGGCTTCACTTTTCTTCGGAAATCTTTTCCTGAAGGAAGCGTAGCATTTCAAAAGGGTGTCCGCGAGGTGCGGAAGTATCGCTTCCGTTGTGAAGCGGCCTTTCGGGAAATAGGGCGAACCTGCGATTATGTCAAGATAAAGGCTGTGGAAGGTGTCGAGGTTCGACATGCCGGAGCAGCCGTCCGTATTGAGCTCGATCATTACGGGGCCCTTTGCACACGGGAAAGAATCGAAGCGGGCGCAGGGGATAAACTCATCGTAGCCGGGGTCGACTTTCACCAGTTCGCGCATGAAGCGGTCGGGCAGGCAGTCGGCAAGCCATTTTTCGTTTTTCAGCGCTTCCCGGGAAAAAAGTTCGGAAGCTTTCAGGACGAGTTCGGCGTCCGATTGGAAACGCTTAAGCTCTTTCTTTTCCAATATCATGGGCGCCATTTCTCCGTGGAGGAGGAATTCGCCGTATTTTATGCTCCTCTGCCTCAGAAGGGCGTGCAGTTCTTTTTTGTCGAATTCAAAGCGTTCGATGTTTTGGGCGTAAAAATCGTTCAGGGGCTGGATGTCTGTTCCTGTTTTCATGGTGTTTTCCGGTAAGTTAGCAGCTGCTATTTTACCAGAAAACCTCCCAGCCCGGGGGATATGTCAAGCGTTCCTTTTTCGCTTACGCTGACGGGAAGACTGAAATCGAAAACGCGGCCCAATTGGTCCTTGACGGAAAAAGACAGGGAAAAAGAGCCGGATCTCAGCGGCACGCCCAAGAGCATGCCTTTTTCGTTCACGGAAAGGCCGCGGGCGGAGCCTCCGTTCATTTCCCAATACAATGGTCTTACGCCGCCGGAAACGTCAAGCTGCTTGAAATAAAACAGGCCCCTTTCGCCAAGCGGCGGAAGATCGGGAACCAACCGCATGGGAACGTCGGAACTGTCGAAGGGGTCAAAACCTTCCTTCCGTTCGTCGTTGTCGGAAAAGCCGTCGCCGTCGCTGTCTTTTTCCCGATCGTCGTCAAGGACGAAGAAGGACCGCGTTTCGCTTGAAATTGGACCGTTCGCGCCCTGCGCCGTGACCAGCCAGAGATACCGGCCCTTTTCCGTAGGGGTGAAAGTCAGGCTTTCATTGGTAAGCGAGTATTCGCAAAAGGCGGGGCCCGTTATGGTCAAAAGATAATTGGTGACAGTTGTGTCCGCGCAATTCCAGGAAAACGAGACCGAATCGGAAAACTCCGCGCTGTCCGGAGGCGATGTCAGCTCCAAACTGGCGCTCAGAGCGTTGACGTAACCTATGGGAAGCGTTTGGGGGAGCGTGCCGGAGAAGGTCTTTATCCTTATTTGCCCGTTCTCTTCATATTCTTTGCTGGAAAAGAGTTTGAAGCGCAGAATTTCGCCGCAGCGGGCAATGAACGGCAGGACAGCGGTCCCTTCCGGGGCGGCGGGGAAAACATCTTCCGGCAGGAATTGGATTTTTTCATGATCTAATCCGAAACATTCGGCGGTGTACAAGACCCCTGTCACGGCTCCGCGGCAAAGGAAAGAGACTTCTATGACGTTCGTCTCGGAATGGCCGTTCGTCAAAGTTACGCTATCCGGAGAAAACTTGGCCGTCACGCCCAGATAATTGGAAAATGGATGGACCTTGTTGGAAAAGTTCGCTTTCGTCAGGGGAAGCCCGGGAATTTGAAACCTGGCCGAGACGTCGCTCCAATAGGCCACCCAGGCGGAATAGGAAAGGTCGTATTCCGGAACAAGAGGATGCGGGTCGTCCGGATCAATGATCCCGTCGCCGTCGCTGTCAGCCATGAAAGGCTTGGTTCCCAGGGAGACTTCCTCGCCGTCCGACAGTCCGTCCCGGTCGGTGTCATATAGTCCCGGCCAGGCGCCGTATTTTTCAAACTCGCTGTCGTCGGGGAGCCCGTCCTCGTCGCCGTCGGTTAAGAGCTGGAATTTTATGCCGCTGTAGGGGACCGAGCCGGCGCTTAATATGCTTGCCCCGCCGTTATTGTCCAGGGAAAGCGGCATGAAATTCGTGGCGCGCGCTTTTATGCTTCTTTTGGCGGGATTGGTCAGCGGCTTGATGCCGACGATGTTTTTTGTCAGGCAGTGGGCGGGCAGTTTTCTGGCCAGAGAGAAATAGATGTTCCTGTCGCTGCCGTCCAGCATCAGGGAGGCGAAATGATGGCCGCACGAGATCCCTTCGTGTTCCTGCAAATATTCCCAGTTTTTCCCGTCGGGGCTTATTATGACAAGGTAATCGTTGAAACTTTTGGTCAGCTCAAGGGAAGTGTCGTATCGCTTGTAACCCAGGTCCATTATGGAGCAGGCGAGGTTTGCGCTCGCTTCCGCGGTCAAAAAAAGGGAAAACGCAAAGAGGATAAGGATTGAGTTTTTCATGATCAATGCTCCATCATTTCTTGTAACTTAACGCAGAAGTTTTCGTGACTTCTTCCGGGAGGCAGCGTGATATCGATCAGTTCGCCGTGCTCCATATTGACTATGACGTGCTTTTCATCGGAAAAGGAAAGCGTATTGTAAAGGGAGGCTGAGGACACGTTGACTCTTGTGTCTCCGCGGCCCGTCAAAACGTCGTCCAAGCGTCCTCCGACCAGAAACAGGACGGGAAGGTCGGCGTCTACAGCCTTCAATCTTTCCGGGATGCTTTTCGTTCCTCTGGCAAGAAGCCTGAAGTTTTCGGACGTAGTCTTGGTCTTTCCTATCAGATCGGCTCCCACTTTCGCTTTTCGGCCTATGTCGCTTTGGAGAAGGATGTTCGCGATGTCGGATCCGCAGAACGGGCTTCCGGCGAAGATCGCGCCGTCAGCCGTTTCGCGAAAATCGCGGTTTTTCATTTGCTCGAAGAACAGAAGCCCTCCCATCGAATGGGCGAAGAACAACGGCTTCAGCTCCCAGCTTCCGCAGCGTTTATAAGCGAAGCCGTAAAGGTTGTGTTCGCTGCCTTTGCCGCCGCAATAATCTCTGATCGAGCCACGATCGGAATCCCAGGGGAAGTCGAACACTATGCAGGGCGGAAAACCGGCGTACCGGCAAGCTTTTTCCTTAAGCTCGCCGAAAGCCGTTTCCGGAGAGCCGTGCCAGGTCGGTTCCGAGCGGATGCCGTGGATTAGGACGAGCGGCCTGATCGGCCTCAGGGAAAAAGTGTAAGCGATGGTCTCGGCTTCCGCGTCTTCCGGGCGCGAAACTATGAGATCGATCGGCCGGTTGGGAACGGCGTTGGTAATGTAAAGCCTTTTGGAAAAAAGATTATTGGGTTGTGGAAAAACAACTTTCACCGGTTCGTCGAATTCCAGCGAGCCCTGACGGGCCTCCAGGACGAAATCATTGGTGGCGGTCACTTCAAAGCAGTAACCTTGTTTTTCCGGGGTGAAGATCCACTTGTCCCTGTCTTGAACCTCAAGGAAAGCGTTCGCGAAGCCGGGTTCTTCGGCAAGCAGGCTGGCAGAGTATCGCTTGTCTTTTTCGATCGTGCCTTCTTCGTCCCATTGGCACAGGAAACGGTAGCTTTTAGGCTCGGACACAACGTGGCCGAACACGTTGCTTCCGGCGTAATCGACGGTGAACATGACGCTTTTGCGGTCCTCTATGTTTGTCGGCTGCGCCACGTGGAAATAAATGGTCTGATATCTCTCGGAGAAACTTACGGAGATCCAGTCGGACGATCCGCTGCAATTTTGAAAATTCAAAAGGTTGTTTCCCACGATGTAATGATCGCTCGTGTAATTTGAATTGAAGCGGAAAACGAAATCCCGATCTTCCCCAAGTGAGGAGAGCGAAGCCAGGAGCAGAATTATAAAGGCAATAGTGCGCATAAGTTTAAAAAGGCGGGAGGAGGGATGAAGCTCCTCCCTGGCGATCCGCGCGTGGACAGGCCGCGTCATGTTGCGAGGGGACGTTTTTCGCAAGCCGGCCGCGCGGAGCGCTTATTTTCGGATTAAAACGTAAGTGAAGCTGAGCGTTTCGCTCTGCGCTTCGGAAATGCAGACGCTGGCGGAGCCTTCGGGGTCTATGCGGACCCAGTAGGGGACGCCCGTTTCCTGCAGAGGCGTCAAAAGGATAACTGAGCGTTCCGAAAGGCCGGAGAGATAGATCATAACTTCCGTTTCGCCGGCCGCGATGTCCGCGCGCCCTCCCTGTGAAGCCGAGAAGTCGACGAAACTGACCGGTTTGATGTCCCGGCTGGACGCCAGCACAAGATCCCCGGATTCCGCTCTCAGGCAAGCCGCGCTGTTGGCGATGACAAGGTCGCAGCGTTCATCAGCGCTGCCGACATACCAGTTGCCGTTTGTCGGGAGCCTGAGGTCCGTAACGGTCAGGGCGCCGGTCACGGTGCCTCCGGAAGCGGTGATCAGCTCCTGTAAAAAAGCGGGGTCGAGGTCGTCCCTTCCGATGAGCACGCTCCTGCCCAGAAGGTAGTCCATCTTTCCCGCCAGCGTGCCTTCTGTCACGGCGTTGGAGCCGCTTATGGAAAGCGTTCCGTCTTTTGACAAGCTTATCTCGCTGTCTCCTCTGAACGCGATCTGCGACCAGAGCTCTTCTTCGGACGTGGTAAATTTCCAGTATTCTGAAACGCTGGGGGTAGGATTGGCGAAGATGGTTTCACCAATGTCGGGCTCGTCATAGCGGTAGTAGCTCAAATCGCCGCGGTAGGAGGAGCAGACGTAAGGATGGAGAGTCTGGTACATGGGAGTTTTGCGAAGTCCGACCAGATACTCTCCGGGAATGATGTTCGTGTTGTTCGAGAAGGTGTAGACGCAGCGGGGAAAGGCGGTGGTCGCGACGCTGACGGCATAAAAGATGACGTCTATTTCCAGCGTTTTTTTGAAGACGCAGACGGCTTCCGGCGGCGCGATCTCGGAGGCGTTCTTAAAGTACAGCGTGACGCTTTTGACGTTTGCCTGCGACTTCGTTCTGAAGCGGCTGGCGAAATGAGTGACGTAAGAGATGTCGTAGTGCTTGGGCATGGTTGGCGGGGACAAAGGGCCGACTAACGGGGAGGAGGTCTTGTAAACATATTCTCCTCCGCTTCCCGTCACTATGCTTTGAGCTATTATTGAAGAAGGAGATTCTACGAGAAGGGTGCCGTTAGTCAGCCCTTTGCAAACAGTCTGCAATCCGGCGATCTTGCCGTTGGCGTTTCTTACGGAAGTCTTAAGTTCGGCTATGCCGGAGGTGTGCTCCGCGAAAGTTTCCGCGTCGAACCCCTGGCTTTCCTCGGAACGCAGGGCGTAGGGCGCGGGGACAAGGTCGAGGTCAGGCGTCAGCAGTTTGTAGTTGGCGTATTCGCCTTTGGAGACCCAGATCCGCAGTTTCCTCAAAGAGCCTTCGGCAAAAAGGTCTTTGGGCAGCGCTTCCATATTGCTAAGGGAAGTGTTGCCCAAAAGGACATAGAGGGTATGGCCTAAGAGCGCGATCGGCGTGCCGTACAAGGGATCGAGATCCGGGGTGAGAGTGCTGTTGGTCCAGAGAACATGGCTCTCGTCGCCGTCATGGATCAGAAACTTAACATAGACGGTGGAATTGGCGGCGGCGACGGAATCCTCGAGTTCCAGCCGCAAAGGCAGGAGCGGATCCTGGGCGCGGGAGCTCAAGGCGGTGAAAACTATAATTGACAAAAGCAGGATCTTTTTCATAAAGGAAATCCTATTGTTTGGTTAACGGGTTCGGCGCCTGAGAAGAATTAAAAAGATGAGCAAGGCGAAAGATGTCGGTTCAGGCGTAAGGTAAAGTTTGCCGTAGGTCTCGAAAGAGGAGCCGAGGGATATCGGGTTCCCGTATTTAAGAACGGTCACCTGCGCGCCTCCAAGGCAGGCTTCCCCGGCTTCCCTTAAGCCTTCGGACGCGAAGGCGGAGAGCGCCGCCGAAAGGCAGATGAAGAGGAATATTGTTTTTGGTAGTTTCATAAAAATTCTCCCTTTACACTAGTAAGCGGTCGCGAAAACGAAAAAATTGCGTTTTGGGTTTTTCAGCATCCCCGGAGGCATTGTGGTAAAATATACCCATTGTTGAATTAACCACCATAAGTAAATTCGTCTATGAAAGAAATCGCCAAAGGGAAAACTTTTCAGATCAAAACGAAAAACACCATGATGCTCTTCGTGCCGAGGAAGGACACCATGACGCTCATCTATTACGGCAAGAGGCTGTCCAGTGCCACGGATATAGAGAAGCTCTGGGGCCAGACTAGCCGCTGGTTCTACACGCTGGGCGGCAACATTCAGGAAACCTATCCCGCCTTCGGCGGAGACCTTGAGACGCAGCCGGACCGCCAGTCCATGAACGTGCACGGCGCGCTTCAATCTATCCACGCCAACGGCGATCCGACCACGGAATGGCAGATAGAAAAGATCGAGGAAGTGAAAGACCAGAAAGGCTTCAAGCATTACGTCTTCAGCTACAAGGACAGAGTCTATCCCTTCTTCGCGAAGCAACATTACAGGGCCAGCTTTGAGACCGACATCATAGAGACCTGGGTGGAACTTTCCCACAAGGAAAAAGGCGACGTCAGGCTCCCCAGGATGGATTCCTGCGGCTTGAAGTTCCGCGGCCTCTCTAACCGCTACTTCGTCCAGAACCTCTACGGCACCTGGGCCTCCGAAGCCTTCGCCGCCGAAAGCGAGATCCCCAGAGGCGGACATCTCGAATTCGACGCCAGGTCCGGCGTCCGCGACGCCTGGGGCAACAACCCCTCCTTTATGCTCTCTATAGGCCAAAAAGCCACCGAGACGGAAGGGAACGTCATTGCCGGCGCCCTGGCTTGGTCCGGCTCCTGGCACATCGATCTGTTGCACGACGCCAACGACGATCTGCACATCTACGCCGGCGCCGCCAACCTTTCCGGCCCCTACATTCTGGAAGCAAATAGAACGCTGACTCTTCCCAAGTTCCTGCTTACTTATTCCGACAAGGGAAAAGGCCAAGTCTCCCGCAATTTCCACACCTGGGCCCGCGACTACTGCATCCCCAGGGGACATGAGCTCAGGAGCATCCTCCTCAACAGCTGGGAAGGCGCCTACTTCAATCTCTCCGACCAGGTCTTGCTCGACATGATGGACGGCGTTAAGAGGATCGGCGGCGAAATGTTCGTCATCGACGACGGCTGGTTCGCCCAGGGCGAATTCACCCGCAACAACGGCACCTCCGGTCTGGGCGACTGGACCTGGAACAGAGACAAGCTTCCCAAGGGCCTCGCTTATCTTGTCAAGCAGGCCAAGAAGCGCGGCCTGAAGCTGGGCCTCTGGTTCGAGCCGGAAATGGCCAATACGAAAAGCCAGATCGCCCATGACCATCCGGAATGGATCATAAGGGGAACGAACCGCGCCTTAAGAGGCGGCCGCGGCGCCACGCAGGTCGTCCTCGACATGTCCAACCCCAAGGTCAGGGAAAACATCTTCAATCAGATCGACGCCGTCCTCAAATCCGCTCCCGGACTCTCTTATATCAAGTGGGACGCCAACGCGGACTTCATGAACTATGGTTCCGACTTCCTTAAAGGCGAGAAGTGCGCCAACCTTTGGTTCGACTACACCGCGGGCGTCTATGAGCTCATCGCCAAATTAAGGAAGAAATATCCCAAGATCATCTTCCAGGCCTGCTCCTCGGGAGGCGCCCACGCGGAATACGGCTTCCTCTCCTACGCTGAGGAATTCTGGGGCTCCGACGACACGGACGCCAGGCAAAGGATCTTCATCCAGTGGGGCGAGACGCAGTTCTATCCCGCCAACGCCATGGCCTGCCACGTCACGGCTGTGCCCAGCCACCAGACCGGCCGCGTAACGCCCATCAAGTACCGCTTCGACGTCGCCATGTCCGGCCGCCTCGGCCTCGAGCTGCATCCCAAGAACATGACGGAAGAAGAGCTTGAATTCTCCACCAAGGCCATCGAGACATACAAGAAGGAGATCAGGCCTATCGTTCAGCAGGGCGACCTCTACCGCTTGGTCAGCCCCTACGAGAACACCTACGCTTCCATCATGTACGTCAACAAGGAAAAGAGCAAGGCCATCCAATTCTTCTATGGCATGAACATGACCTACTGCGGCGACTATCCGCCGCCCGTGAAGCTCCAGGGTCTCGATCCCAAAGCGAAGTACAGAGTGGAAGAGCTGAACTACCTCCTCGACAGGAAGGGCAACCCGAAACTCCACACCGTTGTCAACAAGGAAGTTCTTAGCGGCGAAGCCCTGATGGAAGTCGGCATCGGCTTCACGATGCGCCCGGAATACGACTCGGCCGTCCTGAAGCTCACCAAAGTCAAGTAACCATCCATTTGCTAAAATAAAGTAGCCAAGCATTCATTAACCGAATAAGGAGATAATCATGAAAAAATTACTGACCATTCTCGCTGTTCTTTTGGCCTGCTCCTCCCTTATGGCCGCTGACATTTACGTGTCCCTTAGCACCGGCAAAAACAGCAAGGAAGGAACCAAGGAAGAGCCTCTGAAGAGCCTCTGGAAAGCCCTGGAAAAAGCCCAGGACGGCGACACCATCCATCTGGCCGAGGGCATCTATCCCGGCAACCTCAAATGCAACTGGTTCCTTATCGACAAGCCCGTTTCCATAATAGGCGGCTACAAGGCCGACTTCTCCGAAAGAGATCCCCTGAAGTACAAGACCATGTTCCAGCCTCTCAATGAAAACAACGACAAGAAGGGCACCGGACTCGGCATCTTCACGATCGAATTCGACAAGGCCAAACCGGCTCCCAAGGGCGTC
>DFCM01000017.1 GCA_002366995.1 bacterium UBP3_UBA3054
TGGGACGGCAGCATCATGGGCCGTGTCATCGATAAATACAGGAAGCCTATTCCTTTCGCCAAAGTGAAGGTCCATTCCAAAGACCTTGAGACGATCGCTGACAAAGACGGCTACTTCCAGATCGACGGCCTTCAGGTGGGCGGCCATTATTCGCTCATCATAAGCTCGCACGGCATGGAGCCCGGCGTGGCCCGCTGGATACCTATCCCGGTCGTGAAAGTGGCGAAGATCGGCGACTTCAGCATCGAAAGGGAGAAGGCCTGGACCAACTTCTGGGTCATCACGACCAACACGGTTGTAAAGACGGAAACGGACGCTTCCAGCAACAGCTATGAGAAAGTGGTGACGAACTTCATCAGCAACTACTACGACGTCGTGGAAGGCGAGACAAACGTTTACAACTATACGGAGTGGTACTTCCGCTTCCATCTGAATTATCTGGAGCGCAGGGTGCTGGAGAGCCTCGGCATCACCAACGTTCCGCTGGCAAGAAAAGAGCTTATCCGCCGCGGCATCGGCTTCGGACCTGACGGCAGGCCGACGGAACCGAAAGCGAAAGAAGAGGAAGAAGAAGTTAAGGAAGAAAAGGAAGTCAAGGAAGAAAAAACGGAATAAAGCATGACCAGCCCCCGCTTAGTAAGAAGACTGCCCCTGTTCTCATCGCTATTTTTGGCGGTGCTGATCGTGACTGTCGCCTTCTCGTATTCCTACCGCGACCACGCGCTCTTTACGGAATACGCGAGAATGACGGCCATAAGGGAAGGCAACACGCTTCTGTCGGGCTTTCATTCCTGGGTCGGCAGGGGGCGTTTCAGGGATATGTCGCTTGACGACTTCACGAACGCCACCATGTACGTCTGCCGCAATTCCTCCGCCAGCATCTATTCCTTCCTTATGCCGAACATGCAGGTCTTCAATGCCGGCATGAACGAGCTGCCTATGCATTACCTTGCCGAGCTGAAGGACAGGAGCGTTCCCACCAACGGGTTCAGGGCTTTCCATTTCACCAGCAGCGACGGAAGGTATGAACTTTTCTGCACGCCGGTCTTCACGTATTACCTCAATTCCTCCGCCAGAAGGAATCCCGGCGTCAACAGTTATGCCTCGCCTTCGGAGGAGAACGGCGACATTCTGAACCGCCGCAGGGCCGACATCCGGTACTTCTGCCGCCTTTTGACCGGCAGTTCCTGCCATTTTGAGCTTCTGAACATGAAGGGCGACGATCTTCCTTTGGCGATCATCGGCATACCTACGGAAACTTATTCCGCCTTCGTGAATCCGAGGAAGATCCACGGATTCATCTTTTTGGCGATCTTCGCCGTCATAACTTTCTTTTTGATCTTTATCGTCAGCTTCACAAGGGAGAAGCGCAGCGTCGAGCGTTCGCTGCAGATCGCTGAGGAGCGTAACGCCGCCCTGCAGTCGGAAAAGATCTTCAACGACAGGCTCGTGACCATAGGACGCGCCGCGGCGGCCATTGCCCATGACCTTAGGAACCCCTTGAGCTCGATCAGGGGTTTCATCGAACTTTTCAAGAAGCACGCCGAGGAGACCAAGGACGAAGTCTACGAGAAGCATTCCAACGTGATGCTCAGGGAAATAGACCGCCTCAACAACCGCATAACCGGCATCCTTAATTTCGCCAAGCCCGACACGCTCAACTTAAGGCAGTGCCAGATCAAGGAATTCCTGGACCAGCTGGTCGCGATGGAGGATTCCGACGCTCAGTCGAGGGGCGTTGATCTTGTCATCGACCTCGGGACAGACCTTCCCGACGTCATGCTGGACGAGGCCGTCTTCATGCGCGCCGCTTTGAACCTCTGCGTCAACGCCTACGACGCCATGCCCTACGGCGGGGAACTGCGCATTCGCTGCAGGAGAAGCGGAGATTTCCTCTCCGTGGCGTTCCAGGATTCCGGTTCCGGCATCAAGCCGGATATAATGGAACACATTTTCGATCCCTTCATAACTTCCAAGGCGGAAGGCTCCGGCTTAGGCTTGGCCAGCGTTGAGAAAGCCGTCACGGAACACAAGGGAACCATTACCGCGCGCAACGCCGCGGGAGGAGGAGCGATCTTCGAGATACTGCTTCCCGGCGTAACGGATAAGAAGAAATGATAAAGACTCACGAAACATGGATACTGGTCGCCGACGACGACAGGGCGCACCGCGACATGCTGAGGGCGAACCTTGAGCATTACGGATATTCCGTTATGGAAGTGACGAACGGAAGCGAGGCGGTCCGCTGCGTGAAGACGCAGCATCCCGACCTTGTCCTGATGGACATGCGCATGCCTGAGATGGACGGACTTACGGCGGTTAGGGAAATAAGGAAAATTGACGAGCGCGTGCCGATACTGATCATGACGGCTTACGGGACGATCGAGAACGCCGTGCAGACCGTCAAGGCCGGCGCCTACGACTACATCCTGAAGCCGCTCGACATGAGCGTTCTCTTGAACACGATAAAGATAGGTCTTCAGAAACAGGCCGAACCGGAGAAGCAGTCGAAGCTTGCTTCCGACGATTATATCGCCGAGAGCCCGGTGATGAAAGATATTTTCGCGCTGGCTGAGAAAGTCGCCCGCAGCGAGGCGAGCGTGCTTTTGACCGGCGAGAGCGGGACCGGCAAGGAAGTTCTGGCGAATTTCATCCAGCAAAAAAGCGCCAGGAGCGACAAGCCTTTCGTAAAAGTGAACTGCGCCGCGCTGCACGACCAGCTTCTGGAGTCCGAGCTATTCGGACACGAGAAGGGCGCTTTCACCGGAGCGGTCGCCCAAAGGAAAGGCCGCTTCGAGCTGGCTGACACGGGCACGATCTTTCTGGACGAGATAGGGGACATGGCCTTGGAGACGCAGGCCAAGATCCTGAGAGCTTTGCAGCAGGGGACTTTCGAGCGCCTCGGCGGAACGCAGACTATAAAGGCGGACTGCCGCGTGATCGCCGCCACCAACAAGGACCTTGAGGCCGCGGTCGCCGCCGGAAGGTTCCGCGAGGACCTCTACTACCGCCTCTCCGTCGTGCCGATCCGCATCCCGCCTCTCAAGGAGAGAAGGGAGGACATTCCGGCGCTGGCGAACTATTTCATGAAAAAGCACTCCGAGAAGAACCGCAAGCAGATGAAACGGATCGCCCAGGAAGCGATGGACAAGCTCGTCGCCTATGACTGGCCCGGCAACGTCAGGGAACTTTCGAACTGCATCGAGAGAGCCGTCATACTGTCTTTGGGGGACGACATAACCCTGGAATCATTGCCGAACAGCATAAGACAGTCCGCCTCCGCGCCGGAAGGCGATCTCAACATCATGGAGCAGGCGGAGCGCAGCGCGATTCTGACCGCTCTGAGATCCTGCGGCGGCAACAAGAGTTTGGCCGCGGAGAAACTCGGCATCAACCGCAAAACGCTAGCGAGCAAAATGCAACGCTATAATATAAGTGAGGAATGAAAATGCTTAGAATCGTACTGACGCTCTTACTTTTAGTCTGCGCATTCAATTGCAAAGCCGCGACCAGCGCGGAAGTGAAGCATATAAAAGAGATCGCCACCAACGTAGTGGAAGTCTCGGAGCCGTCCCATTTCCCGCGCCTGGCCTTCGAACTCGGCAAGTATCCCTGCATGGAGAGCCTTGACGTCCTCAACTTGATGTGGGGCAAATGTCAGGAGGCGCCGACCCCTTACACCAGCAGCACCACCAGGGAAGACGTCTACGTCGCCAGGGCCTACATACTCTATTCCGTCGCCAGGATCGGTTCCACCTTCCCGTCCGGCGCCCAGATGCTGAAGGAGCATTCCGAGATCTCGCGCCCATTGGGCATGGCTTTCATTCAGGCCAAGAGCAACGCGCTCATAAGCTTTTTGAAAAAAGGCGTTCCCGCCCTCATAGGCTCCGTTAAGCCCGCCTCGAGCGATACGGAGATCTACCTGATGAAAAAATTCATCCCGGGCACGGAATTCATCATCAAGAACTGTCCGGATCTCGGAGGCGAGGGTATCCGCTTCGAAGACATGAGGAGAATGCTGGAAGCCATCTGCCTTCTGGAAATGTCCGGTTCCAAGGACGCCCTGCCGCTCCTGAACCAGATGCTCGGGACGAACGACTCCCGCTACTGGGAAAAGGCGGTCTTCAGGGCGGTCTACAACTTGGACATTACGGACGAGGAAAAATTTGAGTTCTACAAAAGAGCGTACGGCATGACCAAGAACAAAACGGTCGACAAGGCGCCCAAGAATCTGAAAGGCGAGCCGGAATTCAGCATTCGTAACATCTCGGGCGAAGCGCACCTCATCCTGCTCGTCTCCCGTCTTGACATCCCGATCAAGGAGAAAGGCCAGCTCTACGAAAAGTCCCTGGTCAGCAAATCCTTCACCGCCAAGGAAGCGGTCGTGGACGCCATGGTAAGGGAAGGCCTTTTCAAGAATCTCATGGCGGTTTTTTCCGGCCGCAACAAGGATATGAACCTGGCGCAGTTCGCCATCTACCGCCTCGGCTACGATGCCTCAGCCGGTTCCAAGGACATCCTTAAAAAGCTCGCCAAAGGCGAGAACAAAACTTTGGCCGACACAGCCAAGGAAGCGCTGCTTATAAAATGACGGAAAAGGAAAGAAAAGCAAGCGTCATCAAAGCTGTAAAAGCCGCTTATCCCAAAGCGGGCTGCTCCCTGAGGCACAGGAGCGTTTGGCAGCTTTTGTGCGCCACGATCCTTTCCGCCCAATGCACGGACGAGCGAGTCAACCTCACGACTCCCGCTTTGTTCAAGGCTTATCCTACGCCCAAAGCCCTTGGCGGCGCCCGCCAGGAAGACGTTGAAAAACTGATCCGCTCCTGCGGCTTTTACAAGAACAAGGCCAAAAACCTCATCGCCGCCTCGAAAATTATCTCGGAAAAATTTAAGGGGCGCGTGCCTAAGACCATGGAAGAGCTCACGGCGCTTCCAGGAGTGGCCAGGAAGACCGCCAACGTCGTTTTAGGGACGGGTTACGGCATCAACGACGGCATAGTGGTCGACACGCATGTCTCAAGGCTCTCAAACCGTTTGGGGCTTACCAAAAATACTGAGCCGGAAAAAATAGAAAAAGATTTAATGAAAATAGTCCCGAGGGAAGAGTGGACTGATTTCAGCCATCAATTGATCGCGCACGGCCGCGCGGTCTGCCAGGCCCGCGCTCCCAAGTGCGCCGAATGTCCGCTCAGCTCTCTCTGTCCCCGCAAGGGCGTTCTGTGATAAGCTTTGGCGAGCTCCGATCATTTTTTAATTTCTATAAAATAACATATGATAAAATCTTGTAATTCTAAAAAGGAGAATATTAAAATGTTTGTGCTGAGAAATCTTCTTGTTTTAATTGCCTTTTTCTATGCTGGATTGCTTGTTGCAGGGGATGTTTTAATTGATTATGCTACCGTTGGTTTATATAGCAATCATGTATCAAAAGTTAACTCTCACGATGATTTTGTCTTTTATGTTAAGTTTCCAGAAGGAACGGTGGTTAGCAGGATTTATTACAGAAAAACTCCCAGCCAAACTCAAAACAAGAATCGTCTTCTATCTATTGGTATAGACGAATACAAGAATAAGATATATATGCCTGATGTTACTTGCTCCGAAGATGCAAGGATTATGACAACTCCTAATAGTTATTACAAGACGTTTGGCGGTTCTTCGCTTCTGACAAACAAGTGTGCCAATAAAGTTGCAATACGTCAAAAGATAGAAGAAGCAGCTGCGGAGATGGGAAGCGAAGATTCTTTTCTTTTTTATTATTCAGGGCGTACTGAAAATAACTCCTCTCTTTTGGCTTACGACATGGAATACACTTTTTTGGAACTAGCAGAGGATTTGGGTCAATTTACTGATGCTGTAAAAATAATATTAATTCTGAACGCAGTTGATATTGACAAATGTTTCAATGAGCTTCCAATGGAATTTATTTCAAATCCAAATCTTATAGTTGTTACTTGTTCAAGAAATAACGTTAAGAATAATAAAGGCTGTTATGGATCTTTTGTTACTGCGTGGGGAAACGCCAATCATAATTATTTGACGGATTTTAATAAAGATTCATATATGTCGTTTTACGAGATGATAAAAAGAATAGAGAGTTTTTTTAAAGCCAAGAAGATTAAGGAAAAAATAAATTGTTTTAATGATAATCTTGCACGAGAACTTTTTTATTTTAGTGCTAGCAGTCCTGAATGCTATGGCGACATAAATATAAATCCTGAAAGCCGGGAATTGACTTTTGTTATACCTGATGTTGATCACAATGCTGTAATGACCGTTGAAGCACCAACAAATTACTATGAAAATCTGACAGTTTCTCCTAAAAAAAGCAAGTTTAATATTAATTTAATAAGCGGTCCTCCATATGTAACAAAATTTACTTTTGATTTTGAATCTAATTTTTTCGTTGAGGATCAGCATTTTTCTTTGATGTTGAACAATGAATATATTCCAATCATAGGCGAAGTAAAAATGAAAAAAGATGGTAAGTCAGGAACTTTTACTTTGCAGGATCGCTGTTTCAAGAATATCGGGACTTTGAAATTTCAGTACAACAACGGCAGATATTACTACAAGCTGAAGCTCACGGATAAGGAAACGCTTTCTGAAGCTTTGGAGAAAAGTTCTGGACCGGAGACTGTTGAGCTAATGGTTCGGCACGGCTGGCACATAGGCGCTCCCTGCAAGCTCACATATGATAAAAAATATAAGGATGGCAAGTCTCTGAGCGCAAAACTTCAGACGCAAGAATGATCTCGTTTTGAATTTGCAAGGGCTACGATCTTTTCACTAATTTCGAGGCCGTGGAAAAGGAGAAGAAGGTACAGCAGACGGTCCTGGAGAATAATGGAAATATGAGTCCTATGGAGTATAGACTTAGCTAGGGATTAACCGCTTAGACAGTCCAAGTTTTTGTCTGCCCACCATTCTTCTGATTGATAATTATGTTGACATAACGACGTTGGAAATGCTGGCGAAGAAGTGAAAGGGAGTAAGTCTTTGAATAGTTACATCTAAACGCGGGAATGAACTGGCAGCAAGCGACATTGATAAATTTAATGAACAATATGGTGATTTGGTTGTATCCTTTAGTTCAAAATTTCACGATCGTTTTCTAATCATAGACGATAAAGAACTTTTTCTTATTGGTGCTTCAATAAAGGACTTGGGGAAAAAATGCTTTGCTTTCACGAAACTGGACGCAGCAGAGATTGCCGGTCTGAAGTCCAGATTTTGAGTAGAACTGTCCCAGTTCAATGGTTAGGATATTTTCCTTTTACGATTATTCTCATATGAGGTGGCGGAGCTTTCACTTTTGCTTTTTTGATTCTAAGGCTTCTCTAAAATGCCTCTTAGGCAGATTAAGTAAATTTTTTTCGACATTCTGGGTTTAACATTTCTTATGGAAATATGATAAACTTTTCAGCAGTTAAATTTTAACCAACACGCGAGGATAATATGCGCATTAAAAGTTTTTTTTTGATGGCAGCCTTGTTTTTCTTTGTGTCCGGAGCGGCGTTATCTGACACTATTGCTACAGAGGAATTCGCTAATGTCTCAAAATATGTCAAGGGTTCGACTACGCTTAAACTGAGCGGAACGTTGAGCGAAGCAGCCTTAAAAGCACTTGCCGAAGAGAAAAGCAGTGTCTCGATCTGCAACAATCTCGGCAGTTGCCTTTCTTCCCCTACGCTGATTCCAGAAAGCAAGAAAGGCTACGGGACAAAGAATGGCGGTCAGAAGATCTCTATCAAATCGAAAAAAGGAAAATTCAGTTGGACTGAAAAGGATGTTACAAAGAATTTTGCTTTTGTTATAGGGACTGAAACATGTAAGCTCGACAAAGCCACTTTGAAATCCTCCGGAACGATAGACACGAAAGATATCGATAACTTCAAAACACAAGAGGCGGCCGTCTTGGACTTGCTGGCCTATGAAAAAGGCTCTGAAAGCGTCGCGGCCTACACTTTCACTCCGGAAAGCACAGGCAATAATTTTACGCACGCGAATAAAGGTGCAGATCTGCAAGTCAAGTTTTCCGCCAATTCCAAGGGCAAGGCGACGGCGACATTCAAACTTCTCCCCAACGCAGCTTCTCCTGCGTTCACCGGAGAATCCCCTGTAGATCCTCCTCCGGCAGTAACAAACAGATTGTACATGGTCATTGATCTTTCAGGAGGCCCAAGTGCCGAAAGCTATCCGATAAGTTATCTCGACGATGTTCCCGAAGGCGGCTGGACGGAGGAATACAAGACCACAAAGATGGTACTTAGTAAGATCAATGCTGGCAAATTCACTATGGGCAGCCCCGAAGACGAACTGGGAAGATACGATGACGAAGTTCAGCATGAAGTGACTTTGACCAAGCCTTTCTTCGCGGGCGTGTTTGAAGTTACGCAAAAACAATATGAACTGATAATGGGAAACAATCCGGCGTATTATCAGGGAGACGCACGCCCTGTGGAATACGTTTCATACGATATGATCCGCGGAAGCGAAAAGGGTTCCGGCTGGCCCGCAAACAGCGATGTTGACGAGACCTCTTTCCTGGGCGTTCTGCGCGCCAAGACCAATCAGGCTTTCGATCTGCCCACGGAAGCGCAGTGGGAGTTTGCCTGCAGAGCAGGCACGACCACAGCGCTTAACAGCGGCAAGAATTTGAGTGGTACGATTAGCTGTGCGAACTTGGCTGAGGTCGGCCGCTGTTATGGCAATATGAATGACGGAAAGGGCGGATATAATGAGCACACTACCGTCGGTTCGTATCTTCCCAACGCCTGGGGTCTCTATGATATGCACGGAAACGTGTTGGAGTGGTGCCTGGACTGGTATCAATATAGTCTGGGCAGCGATCCGGCCACCGACCCGAAGGGCGATACTGAAGGTGTTTACCGTGTGCTTCGGAGCGGGGGCTGGAACTTCAACGCCAGCGATTGCCGCTCCGCTGACCGTGGCGACGTCACTCCCGGCGACGTCTACAACTTTGGCGGGTTTCGTGTTTTCCTGGTTCAATAAAATCTGCGCGATTATTCGAACATGTGCTCTACGGTGTTGGCGTAGTATTCGACGATCTCGGGTTTCACTACGTTTATCGTGTCGCCTTTCCTTTTGAGGATGCTGCGCAGTCTCCAGGGCATGGCGAGGTGCGGCTTGGCCAGTTTCCAGATGTAGCCCGGGTTGGCGTTCTGGTCGACGCCGGGGATCATCTTGTAGCCGTTCTTGTAGGCGATGTTCTTTTCCCTTTCCATACGCTCGTAGAGCTCGGTGAGCGTCAGCGACGTGTCTTTGCCGAAGGCGTGGCAGACTAATGAGACGGGAGTAAGGACGGTCTCTTTCAGCATGGCTTTCCTCACGCGCTCGCCGAGTTCGTCGAGGTGGCGGAGGTCTTCTAAGGTCACGTAGATCGGTTCGCCGAAGGAGAAGAGCACTTTGCCCCTGGCCTGGAGCAGGGCGTGGAGCCTGAAGGAGCTGAGGTCTTTGGCGCGGTAGCGCTTCGACATGCCTTCCTTTTCCTTGATCTTCTGAAGCTGCGGGAAGACTTCGTCCTCGGTCACGCGCTCGTAGGTGATGCCCATGGGCAGGATAGCCATCTGGCCGTCCTCGTTGATGGCTCTTTTGGCCATGCCGAAGATGCCGTGGGCCAGCTTTCCGACTTTGCCATTGTAGGAGCGCCCGGCCTCGGGGTATATGAGGACCGTCTCGGATTTTTTGAAGATCTCCTCGGTCAGATAATCGTAGAAAGTCTTAAGGTAGATGATGTTTTCTTTCTTCCTGAGATTCTCTTCCTTTATGCGCTCGCGGTCAAGGCAGATGCCTTTGACTTTCGGGAGCATCTTCTTGAAGTAGCCGTGGAAAAGGTTTTTCCCCGCGACGGTGCAGGGGTAGTAGCCGAGGGCTTCCAATAGGACGCAGTCGATGAGCAGATAATCGAGGTGGCTCTTGTGAGTGGCGCTTATTATGACGGGGACGCTTCTGGGGATCGTCTTGAAATTTTCTATGCCGCGCAGCATGATGTGCCTGATGCCGGTCTTGGCAATGGCAAGGATGACCCGCCTGATGAAATAAGAGTACTTCTTATCGTAATGGTGGCGGATCTCGTCCCTGAATTTAGCTTCTAGCTCTTCTCTGGAAAGATTTGATGTATCCACTTTTTAATTATTTATGTTGATTATTCTATATTCTACCAAAATGCCCCTCATGATTGTAAGGGAAGGAACTTCATTCAGGTGAAAGTTGGAGCGATTTAAGGTATAATATAAATATAAGTTATGTCTTTTGTACATTTACATACCAGATCGGAATTCTCCCTTTTGGGCAGCGCCTTGCGTATCAAGGATATGATAAGGGCTGCTTACGAATCCAGAATGCCGGCTTTGGCCCTGACGGATCATATGAACATGTCGGGCGCCGTCAGGTTCTATGACCTCTGCATGGAGAACGGAATACTTCCTGTTCTCGGCATAGAGGCCGAACTTGAGCCTTTTTGCGCAAAGGCCAAGGTAAGCGATGAACTGGACGGACAGGAAAGAAAAAGTTTCACGTCCGTCATCCTGGCCAAAAACAATGCCGGATACTCCGCGCTCTGCTCTATTCTGAGCGATGCTTACGCCGAGTCGGGAGAGGGCGGCAGGCCTGCCATAAAAAAAGAGCAGCTGAAAGACTCGGGCGGGGATCTCATCTTCCTCACCGGAGGATCCGAGGGGGAAGTTTACGATTTGCTCGCGAAGGGCGCCGTGCTGGAGGCTACGGAAGTCTTGGGTGAATACGTGAGGCTTTTCGGAAAGGGCAACGTCTACCTTGAGCTGCAGTACCACGGTCGGGAAGAAGAGATCGCTATCCTGAAGAGCCAAACTGATCTGGCCAAGACCGTAGGCATCCCTGTCGTCGCGACGAACGAGTGCAGATACCTGAGAAAAGAGGACGCCGGGATATTAGGTCTCCTTGAAGCGATCGATCAGGGTAAGACGGTCGACGATCCCAGGGAACTCACTCCTAAAAACAACCAGTATTATTTCCGCTCCCCGGACGAAATGCGCCGGATCTTCCAGAATCATCCGGAAGCCTGCGACAACACGCTCGCCATTGCCGACGTCTGCCACGTGGAGCTGAATCCCGAAAAGAGAACGGACCTGCCGAGATTTCCTCTCGAGAGCGGGGAATCATCCGACGAGGTTTTGGAAAAGGAAGCATACGCCGGCCTTGTGAAACTCTATCCCTGCGTTACCGATGGGAGCGACGAGGAAAGGGCCTCTAAAATAAAAGGCCGCTTCGAGTACGAACTTGACATCATCAAGAAACTGGGCTTTTCGGATTATTTCCTGATCGTTTCCGACTATGTGCGCTTCGCGAAAGAAAGGGGCATTCCGGTCGGGCCGGGCAGAGGCTCGGCGGTCGGCAGCGTCGTTTCCTACGCCTTGGGCATAACGGAGATCGATCCATTAGAATACGACCTCTATTTTGAGCGTTTCCTCAATCCCAGCCGCCGCAAGATGCCGGATATCGACATGGACTTCTGCGAAAGGAGAAGGGGAGAAGTCATCGACTACATCAGATCCCGCTTCGGCGTCGACCGCGTGGCCCAGGTCGCGACTTTCTCCACCCTGAGAGCCAGGGCGGCTCTGCAGGACTGCGCGCGCGTTCTCAAGACGCCCGCCGGGACGGTTGAGAAACTCGGCGTCGTCCTTGACCGCTTCGCCAAGGACAGCGGTCTGAAGTTCGGCCTCATCAGGGAAGCGAGGATGAAGTGCGAGGAAGTGAAGCGCATGATGAGGGATGGCGACAGCGGGCTTTTGGCCCTGCTTTACGCGGCCGAGAAGATCGAGGATCTTCCGAGGAACGTTTCCCTGCACGCCGCCGCGGTCGTGATCGCCCCGGAGCCTTTGAAGAAGAGGATCCCGCTCTTCGGAGGCGGCGGGGACACCAGGACGCAGTGCGACATGTACGCCGTGGAGCGCATGGGACTTCTGAAGATGGACGTCCTGGGACTTAGGACGCTGACGATAATGGAGGACATGAGGGTCCTTTGCGAAGAGTCTGGGGAAAAGATCGTCTGGAGCGAGATACCGCTTGACGACGCGCCAACTCTGGAACTCATAGGACGGGGCGACACCATTGGCATTTTCCAACTTGAGAGCGAGGGCATGAAGCGCGTCCTGAGAAGACTGAAGCCGAGGTCATTCAAGGACGTCATCGCCGTTCTGGCGCTTTACCGCCCGGGCCCCATGCAGTACATCGATTCCTTTGTGGCGCGCCACAACGGGGAAGAGGAGATATCCTACGCGCATCCGAAACTGGCCAAAGTCTTGAAAGAGACTTACGGCATTATGCTCTATCAGGAGCAGGTCATGCAGGCTCTGCACTTGATCCTAGGCTACACGATGAGCAACGCCGACACTTTCAGGCAGATCATGTCGAAGAAGAAGGTCGCCCAGATGGAGAAGGAGCGGGAAAAATTCATGCAGGCGGCCAGGATCAAGAAGATAGACGAAGCGGTGGCGGAGAGACTGTACGGCGATATCGCGAGCTTCGCGGGCTACGGCTTCAACAAGTCGCACGCCGCGGCCTACGCCCTGATCGCTTACAGGATGGCTTACATGAAAGCCCACTATCCCGCGCACTTCTGCGCCGCCCTTCTGAACGCGCACTTAGGAGACCACGAATTCACGGCCAGGACCATAAGGGAGATGGGCTCCATGGGCTTCAAGTTCGCGTCTCCCGACGTTAACGCTTCCTCCGTTTACAACAGCGCCGTGAAAGACGAAGCGGGGACTTGGACGATGTCGATAGGCCTGGTCGGCGTGAGGAACGTCGGCGAAAAGCTGGCGGAAGCGGTCGTCAAAGAAAGGGCGCAGGGCAAATACACCTCCCTCGACAATTTCTGCCTGCGCATCGAAAGGAGATTGCTCCAGCCGGCGGCCGTCGAGAACATGATCAAAGCGGGCTGCTTCGATTTCACCAATATGTCCCGCTCCGAACTGACGCTTCTGGCCAACGATCTTCTGTCCAACTGGGAATCCAAAAACGAAAGCTCCCTCCAGCGTTCCTTTTTCTCTGTGAAGCAGGGGAAGAGCAAAGAGAGCGAGTGGACTCTGGAAGAGAAGCTGCGCTATGAAAAGGAAGTCCTCGGCGTTTACGTTTCCGATCATCCCCTCAACGCCTGGAGCGGCCTCTTTAAGGAAAAGGCCACGCTCAGTTCCGAGCAGCTGAAAGAAACGGCCGAGAAGGAGCCTGGCAGGATCGTTGTCATGGGCGGCATCGTAAACAGCGTAAGGAAGCGTTTCAACCGCAAGGGCGGCATTTATCTTGTGCTTGCTATGGAGGATCTCGGCGGACAGTACGAAGTCATGGTCTGGGACACTCTGGCGGAGGAAATGCTTAAGAAAGCGAAAGCGAACGAAGTTTGGTTCCTCAAAGGGTGCGTCAAGCCCGGCAGGGACGAGAGATCTCCTTCCGTCTGGGCTTCGGCTTTCAAGCGCTTTTCCCCCGACGGAACTTTATTGGATCAAAGCAATGCCTGAGATAAAAAAATACAAGTGCGCTCTTTGCAAAAAAGAGTACGTCAGGTCTTCCGTTAAAGAGGAGGACTATTTTCCTTTCTGTTCCGAGCGCTGCCGCCTCATGGACCTCGGCAGCTGGCTGAAGGAGGAGTACGTTACCAGCCGTCCCCTGAAAGAGGAGGAGCTAGTTGAGCTGGCTAACGCCGAGGGTGAAGAGAAAGAGGGATGAGCGCGCTGTTCGAACTTAATTCGCCCTACGCCCCCATGGGCGACCAGGTGAAGGCGATAAGCGACCTTTCCGCCGGCGTGGAGCGCGGGCTCAGGTCGCAGACGCTGCTCGGCGTCACCGGTTCCGGAAAAACTTTTACCATGGCGAACATCATAGCGAGAGCCGGAAGGCCGACGCTTATTCTGGCGCCCAACAAAACTCTGGCGGCGCAGCTGTACGGCGAGATGATGCGGCTTTTCCCCAACAACGCCGTGGAGTATTTCGTTTCCTATTACGACTATTTCCAGCCGGAAGCCTACATTCCCGTCTCCGACACCTACATTGAGAAAAGCTGCGACCGCAACGATCTTCTGGACAGGCTGCGTCTTTCCGCGACGCGCTCGCTCCTGACCAGGAGGGACGTCATCGTCGTCGCTTCCGTCTCCTGCATCTACGGCCTTTCTAAGCCGGAGACGTACCTTGAGATGAGGTCGAGCGTCGCCGTGGGCGACGTTATCGACCAGCACGCTTTTTTGAAGTCGCTAGTCGCAATGCAGTACCAGCGCAACGACGACGATTTCCACCGCGGGACTTTCCGCGTCAAGGGCGACGTCATCGACATCTTCCCGGCCTATGAGGACAAGGAATACCTCTCCATCTCGCTCTTCGGCGAGGAAGTGGAAAGCTTAAGGCTCTGCGACGAGCTGACGCGCCAGACGCTCAGACATACGGATTCCTTCACGATCTATCCCGCCTCCCATTACGCCACGAGCGCTGAGATCATGCGCATTTCCATCATGGAGATAAAGGAAGACCTTCAGAAAAGGCTCGAGGAGTTCAAACGGGAAGGAAAACTTCTGGAAGCCCAGCGCCTCGAGCAGCGCGTCACGCACGACGTCGAGATGATGGAGGAGATGGGCTTCTGCTCCGGCATAGAGAACTATTCGCGCTACCTCGACCGCCGCAAGGAAGGGGAGATGCCTTATACGCTACTGGATTACTTCCCGAAGGACTGGCTGATGCTCATAGACGAAAGCCACATCAGCATTCCGCAGCTGGGCGGCATGTCTAGGGGAGACGCGGCCAGGAAAGAGACGCTGGTGCGCTACGGCTTCAGGCTTCCGGCGGCCAAGGACAACCGGCCTCTGCGCTTCGAGGAGATAAAGCAGAAACTAAACCAGGTCATCTACGTTTCAGCCACTCCCGGGGAATACGAACTGGAACTTTCCAAAAAGGAAGCGGAGGAGAAAAAAGTCTCCTTCCATGTCCCGGTCGAGCAGGTCATCCGCCCCACCGGTCTATTGGATCCTTTGCTTGAGGTGAGGCCCTCGAAAACGCAGGTCACGGACGTTATAGGCGAGATACAAAAACGCGTGGCGGCGGGCGAGCGCACGCTTATCACGGTTCTGACGAAACGCATGGCGGAGGAGCTGACGGATTACCTCATCGGCGAGGACATCAAGGTCACGTATCTCCATTCCGACATCGACACGATGGAAAGGACGGAAGTGATCAACAGCCTAAGGAAAGGCGAAGTCGACGTTTTGGTCGGCATCAACCTGCTTAGGGAGGGCTTGGACCTTCCGGAAGTGACGCTCGTCGCCATCTTCGACGCCGACCAGGAGGGCTTCCTGCGCTCCACGCGCTCCCTTATCCAGACGATCGGGCGCGCAGCCAGGAACATCAAGGGAAGCGTGATACTTTACGCCGACACCATGACAGACGCTCTGAAAGCCGCGATAGACGAGACCGAGCGCCGCCGCGCGATCCAGGAGGATTACAACGCAAAGAACGGCATCGTGCCCAGGACGGTCTGGAAAGAGATCGACGCGCCCTTGCGCGACATGGTAGAAGCCGACTACATCGATCCCGCCAAAGACGCCATCGAGAATATGCTTCGCGACAGAAGAAAAGCGGGCGGGGAAAAGGGTAAGAATTCGAAAAGAAAATTTTTGGCGCGGCGCGCCAGGTCGAAGAAAATACTTGACAAGATTAAAGGCGAAACTGAAGGGGAGATATGCTGAACGCCAAGGACATTGAACCGATAGGCAGATCAGATCATGATGAAAGAATAAAAAAGGCCGCCGGGCTTCTAAGGGAGAACGGCTTCGCCGGCCTCGTCACGGCCGGTCCTACGAATCTATTCTATTTCTGCGGAGCGAAGGGCGGCTACAGCGACCGGCTTTACGGCCTGGTCATCAAAAGCGACGGAACGTATTTCTACGTCTGCCCATCCTTCGAGGAAAGAAGGATGCGCGAGATTTACGGTGTGGACGCGGAAGTTTTGCCCTGGCAGGAAGACCAGAACCCCTGCGCCATGATCGCGGAAAAACTTTCAACTCTTGAAGGAAAGGTCGGGCTGGAAGACACCATGCCGCTCTGGTATTTCAGCGAGTTTGAAAAAGTATCCAAGCAGGGCGTCGCCGACGCCGGGATGATCGTGAGGCTCTGCCGGGCTGTGAAGAGCGAAAAAGAGATCAAGATAATGCAAAAAGCCAACGCCGTGATAGGCGAGGCGGTGAAAGCTGCTTTTGCCAAAGCAAAAGAAGGCATGACGAACATCGAAATGTCGGAGCTTGTTTCCCAGGAGTGCCTCAAGCGCGGCTGCAAAGGCGGAGGCTTCGTGCTTTTCGGGGAAGCGGCCTCTTATCCCCACGGAACGAAATATCCGCAGAAACTGAAAGAGGGCGACATAATGCTCTGCGACGCCGGCTGCCAAATAGAAGGCTACACCAGCGACATCACGAGAAGCGTGGTCTTCGGAACGCCCAGCCCCAGGCAAAGGGAAGTCTACAAAGTTTTGAAAGAAGCCCAGGAAGCGGCGAGAGCCGCCGCCAAAGTTGGGAATCCTCTGGAGGCCCCGGACCTGGCGGCCAGGGAAGTTTTGGGGAAAGCCGGCTTCGGATATGATTACGAGACCTTCACCCACCGCCTGGGCCACGGCATCGGATTGAACGGGCACGAATGGCCCTACCTTTGCCGGGGAAACGAAATGCCGTTAATGGAAAACATGACTTTCAGCGACGAACCGGGCATCTACATTCCCGGGGAGATCGGCATGCGCCTGGAAGACTGCATGTATGTGACGAAAGAGGGCGGGAATTTTCTCGCGCCTCAGCAGAAGAGCCTGGAGGAATGCTGATGATAGACAGCCACGCGCATATTCAGTTCGAAGTCTACGACGAGGACAGGGAGGCTATGCTGAAGAGGGCCTGGGACCGCGGCCTTTCCAAGATCATCGTCATAGGCGGTGAGGAGAAGAGGAACGACCAGTCGCTTGCCATGGCGAAAAGCGACGAGAGATTGAGAGCCGTGATCGGCATTCATCCCCTGAACGCCGGGGAATACAGTCCCGCTGCCGAAGAAAGGATAAAACTTCTCCTTAAGGAAAAGGAAGCGGTGGCGATCGGCGAGATCGGCCTCGATTACCACAACAACGTTCATCCGAAGGAAACGCAGTGGGCGACCTTCACGTCCCAGCTTGAACTGGCGAAAGTTTTAAATAAGCCGATCGTGATACACTCCCGGGACGCCAAGGACGACACTTTAGCGATCCTGAAAGAGCATCCCGGACTCAGGGGGCAGGTACACTGCTTCTCCTACGACGCCGAGAGCGCCGAGCGTTTTTTGGAACTCGGCTACCACGTCTCTTTCTGCGGGCCTATCACTTTCAAGAACGGGCAGCTGCAGAGGAGCGCATCTCTTGTCGTGCCGCTGGATAGGCTTCTGGTGGAGACGGACTGTCCGTACATGGCTCCGGAACCGAACCGCGGTAAACGCAACGAACCCTCTTACGTCGTGGAGATAGCGCTTGCTCACGCCAAGCTCAGAAACCTTACGTACAAGGAAATTGACGAGGCCGTTACGGCAAATGCCGAAAGGCTCTTTATGTTATAATCAGAAAAATGGCTGACAATATCTTTAAAAAACCTTTCATGCGTTTCAAGGTCATCCCGAGACTGGCCTACTGGCTGACTTTGATCAACATGAAGACCTGCCGCTTCAAGTTCCACAACGAGGAGAACTACAAGCTATACCTTGACAGGGAAAACAAAGGTGAGAACATCATCTTCGGTTCCTGGCACGGCAGGGGGATGCTTTTGCCCGCCATCTACCGTTTCCATTTCGGCTACGACAAGCTTTCGATGATGGTATCCCAGAGCAAGGACGGCGACATCCTCGCCTCGTACTTCAACCTTCTCAACGTGGAGTGCGTGAGAGGCTCGGCCCACAAGGGCGGAGTGAGCGCCCTGAAGAACCTTTTGAAAATTACCCGTTCTGGGAAAGACACCGCCATGGCCCTGGACGGCTCCAGGGGACCGAGGCAGAGGATCGAACCGGGAATGGTACTAATTTCCCAGCGCACGGGAATCCCTATCATACCGCTCGGCGTTTCCGCCAAATTCAGCTATAGGGCTTCCTCCTGGGACCGCTGCATGATAATCTTTCCCTTTGCCACCGTGCATATAGTTTTCGGCACGCCCTTCATTGTTCCCAAGGACGCGGAAGATCTCAGCCCGTACTGCGAAAAGCTTCAGAACATCATGGACGAGATAACCATCCAGGGCGACGAACTTGCCGGCATGAAGCCGGACGGCAAAGGCGAAATCAGAAATTAGGAGAATACGATGACTACCCGCGACGGCGTAAAATTATCCGGTACGATCATAGTGCTGCTCATAGTGGGCGTCTTGATCTTTTTAGGCTTAAAGAACCGCGAGAAGCCGGTTCCCTACGAACCGCCCCGCCCGCGGACGAGCGTTACGGAGAGAAAAGTTAGAACGCCGCGGCGCAAACCGAAAGTCGAGATCGTGCAGGACGCCGCCTCGACGAACGCCGCCGCCGAGGAGACTATCTCAATGCGCCAGCTGAGGCACGAGAGAGCCGTCATGTTCGTCCCTGACGGCGATCCTATTCCCGGCTTCGACACGAAAGGTCTCGTGGACGACACGCTGGCGGCTTTCCGCGGCAACGCTCCCACCGAGAAAAAGCTGGAACTGATGAACCAGATCGCGGTCATAGGCGATAAGATGGTCATGCCGGCGGTCCTGGCCGCGCTTGACGACAAGGACGAGGAAGTTAGGACGCTGGCCGTCGAGGCTATGAAGGCGATAGACGATCCCTCAGTCGTGGAAGGCGTCGAGAAAGCCTTGAAAGATCCCGATCCCGACCTTAGGGAGGAAGCCCTTGAATGCATCGCGACTCTGACTCCGGAAGCGAGTTTGAACGACATCATCATGCAGGCCCTGAACGATCCTAACGAGGACGTCAGGGAGAACGCCCTCGACATGCTTACGATGCTGGTCGACGACTGCATGATGCCAAGCCTTGACTACGCGCTCAAGCAGGGCGACGCCGACACTCAGGAGACCTCCCTCACGCTGCTCGAGCAGCTGCACGAGGAGGGAAGCCACAACGCTCTGCAGCCCATAATCGAGCAGGGCCTTCTCAGCCAGTACAATGAGGTCCGCCAAATGGCCGTTTCGATCCTGCAGGAGCAGACCGGCCAGAATCTCACCACTTACGAGCAGTGGGCCAAGTGGTATGAAGAAAACCGAAAGTGATATAAAAAAGGCGCTCCGCTTCCGGAAACTGCTGGAAAAGGAAACGGAACTCCTGAATACTTTCGACCTGGTGGCCGGAGTTGACGAAGCCGGAAGAGGTCCATTGTGCGGGCCGGTGGTCTGCGCGGCCGCCATGCACGGGAAAGATTTTCCGAGCGCCGAGGAGTTTCCCTGGCTTGCTGAGATCTTCGATTCCAAGCAGCTGACGGAAAGCAAAAGGGAATATGTTTTCGAGCGCCTCATGAGCGATGAGAGTCCTTTCACGATCTCCATCGCCATGGCGGACGCCGAAGAAATTGATGAGACGAACATTCTGAGAGCCACCCACAGGGCCATGAAGAGCGCGGTCATGGGACTGAAAAAGGCTCCCGGGTTCGTCCTGGTGGACGGGACGAGCATACCGGATCTTGGGATCCCCCAGGAGAAGGTCATAAAAGGGGACAGTCTGTGTTTAGCCGTCGCGGCGGCCTCGATCGCCGCGAAGGTAACCAGGGACCATATCATGCTGGAGCTGGATGAAAAGTACCCGGGATATGATCTCGCAAAGAACAAAGGATATGGGACTGCCTTCCATCTTAAAGCACTACAAAAACTTGGTCGCTCGCCAATTCACCGCAAAACTTTCTACGTCGAAGGCCTCGACGAAGACCGAGGCGCAAAGAAGGGGAAAGCTGGGGGAGGATCTGACCGCAAAGGAACTCAAAAAAAGAGGCTTCCGGATAATCTCTCGCAATTATCGCTTTTCGAGGAGTGAGATCGACCTTGTCGCCGCAAAGGACGACGTTGTCCTTTTCGTCGAGGTCAAGACCAGGAACAAAAACGTTTTCTTTCCCGTCAGGGCGCTCTCTTTTCCTCAGGAAAAAAGGATAATCAAAGCTTCGAAAGCTTTCCTTTTTGAGAACGGTCTGCAAAAGCGAAGAGTCGGCTACGTTTATTCCCTTATTCTGATCGACGAATCAGGGGTACCGGAGATCCATCTGAGGCCTTTCAGGGCAAGGAGAATTTGCTATAATCATACATATGAAGATTATACTTTCCAATGACGACGGCATCTATTCCGAGGGGCTCCTTACCCTGGCCGAAACTTTAGCAAGCGAAAACGAAGTGACGATAATCGCTCCCGAAAGGGAGCGCAGCGCCATCAGTCACGCCATCACTTTAAGAGAACCGATAATCCTGAAGAAGAAGGATCTGCTTCCGAACGTTAAGGCCTACGCCGCGTCGGGCACTCCCGCGGACTGTATGAAGATCGCCCTGCTTTCCTTCTGCGACCAGCCTGACTGCGTAGCGATCGGTCTGAATCCCGGCTCCAACCTTTCTACCGACATCATCTATTCCGGAACTGTCGCGGCCGCCAGCGAAGCGAACATGCTGAACGTTCCGGCCTTCGCTTTCTCCATGGACGATTCCAAGGACGGGAAATTCCATTTCGAGACCGGCGCCAAGGCTGCCAAGGACATGCTCTCCAGGATCGATCTCAAATCCGCGCCCAAAGGCGTTATCCTGAACGTAAACATTCCCAACGTTCCTTGCGAGGAGATCAAGGGCTATAAGCTAACCACCTTGGGAAAGACGAAATTCCACGAGCGCTACCTGCACAGGACCGACCCCGGAGGCAACGATTACTTCTGGATCAGCGGCGTGCTTCTGCCGGATGACGACGATCCCAAGTCCGATTATCTGACCATCAAGCAGAATTTCATTTCCATCACTCCTTTGAACAGCAACTTTACTTCCGCGCCCGATACCGAAGAAGTGAAAGCTTGGCTGAAAGACCTGTTAACGGAATAAGAAAATGAAACTCCGCCTTGCTTTCACATTGATTGTCGCAGCCGCAGTTCTCACTGCCTGCTTCGACTATCGCGAAAGCTGGGTCTATGACAAAGAAGGAAACGCCACCGTTCATATCGTCTGCGCGCTCAGTGAAGACTTCCTCAAGAAAAATCCCGGCCTCACTTTGGAGGAGGAGCGCCTTCTGCTCGTGCCTTTCTGGGCCAGCAACAATTTCCCCGCCAATGTCACGCTTCTAAGGTCGGCCCTCGTCAGCAGCAATTCGCACCTTGCGCTCGACATTAAGTTCAAAGGCGCGATAAGCGATCTTGCCCAGCTGCCTTTTTTCCGCCACCGGACCATCAACGCTTCGGCAAAGAGCAGTGAGCTGACTATCTTCCAGCGTTTCGACTTAGGACAGAGCGCTGCCAACCTGCCCTGCGACGGCACGGTGGAATTTTCCCAGACTTTCCCAAGCAACATCACGAGCGCCAACGCCGCTTTCAGCGGCCGGACCATAAAAACGAAGATCAAGCTCTCGGAATTCCAAAGTTCGAGGCAGCTTCTTCTGAGCGCCACCTGCGTCTATCCTGAGCGCTGGCCCTGGAAGGAAACGCTCTACGTAGCATTGTGCTTCCTCGCGTTCTTCCTCTTCGCCAAATACGCCCGCAACAGAAGGCGTCTTGCTCCGAGAGACCCGGCGCCCATCCCCGGCGACGTCCACAACATTCCGGACCTTATGGCGAGAGCAGCTTCGCTCTTCACAAATCTTCCGGCCGTCAGGGACGCGACTGACAGGGGAAGCGGGGAACTGAGTTTCCACTGGCTCAGAGCCAACGCCAACAGAGTTTCGCATTATCTGATCGGAAAGGGTCTCCGCACGCACGACAAGGTCGCGCTTCTCGTTCCCAACGGACGCTGGCGCCACATCGCGGCCCTGGGCGTCTCCAGCGCCGGCGGCGTCATAACTTTCCTTGACACCGAGGAAAAGCCCGAGAAGCTCGCCGACACGATAAGAAGGCTTGGAATAGGCTTCCTCATCGTTTCCGAAGCCTTCCAGTCCGAGGCCAGCGAGATGCTGCTCCTCAGCCTGCCTCTCGAATGCGTCCTGTGGCTCAGGGGCGACCTGGAGAAAAACATCCTTCCGGACTATTTGCTCGAGCAGCCGACATCTTCGCCGCTCAAGGCGCTGAACAGGGAAGATCCGGCGCTCCTCATTCCCGGCGAAAGGGACGTCATCCTAACCCACGGCCAGATACTCTCCCAGGCTTTTGCGCTTTCCCAGACGATGCTTCCGGACGCCAGGGACGTGCTTTTCTCGACATTCCCGCCTTCCAGCATAGAGTCTATTTCCTTCACGCTCTTCATGCCGCTCGTGACCGCCTCCTGCGTAGTCAACGCGGAGAGCCGCGATCCCGAACAATGCTTCGAGGCGCTGAGGAGGGAAGGAATCACAATCCTCCTTACCGACAGAAGCTTTGCCAGAGCCATGGCTTCCCGCTTCAGGAAGCTCATTCTTGAGGAAGGCGGACTCCGAAGAGTTAAGATAGCGAAACTCATGAAACGCCTGAATCTCCCCAACGTCAGGCTCCTTTCCGGCCTCAAGGAAAAGACCGGCATAAAGATCAAGCGCATCTACATCCTTGACGACGTCAAGGAGAAGACGTATTACTTCTTCGCTCCCATGTACGGGGCCCAGATCATGACCGGCTACGCCAGGAAGGAGACCGCCGGCATAGTTCTCCTATCCAGCGCCCTCAGGAACGCCTGCGGAGCCCAGGGAGCCCCCCTTCCCGATATCCAGGTGAAAGTACTAGGCGAAGACGGAAAGGCCCTCAAAAAAGGCGAGGAGGGACGTCTGGCCTTCCGCGGCCCCTTCGTCATCAAGAGCTTCTATAAAAAAGACCAAAACGACGATGCCATCTTCAGGAACGGCTGGTACGTAACCGACACCATCGCCAGGGAAAACAAAGACGGCACCGTCACGATAATAAAGTGAGGAACAAGATGTCAGAAACATACACCGCCGCGATAATCATAATAGGGGACGAGATCCTCTCGGGCCGCACCCAGGACATAAACGCGAACTTCATCGCCGCCAGGCTTCACCAGCGCGGCATTCACCTAAAACGCGTCATAACCATCCCGGACGAGATGGACACCATCGTAGGGACCGTCAACGAATACCGCACCACTTACGACGTAGTCTTCTCCTGCGGCGGCATCGGCGCTACTCCGGACGACCTCACCAGGGAAGCCATGGCCATAGCCTTCGGCACCGAACTTGAAAGGAACAAGGAAGCCGAAGCCATGCTCAACGGCTACTATGGAGAAAGAATAAACGATCTGAGGCTCATGATGGCCGACCTCCCCAAAGGCTGCCGCCTCATCCTTAACGAACTTTCCGGCGCCCCCGGCTTCGTTCTGGAAAACGTCTACGTCTTCCCAGGCGTCCCGAAACTGATGCGCAAGATGTTCGAAGTGATCGAACCCGAACTTCCTGAAGGAAGCATCGTGACTCTTGAATATCTTTCTCCCATAGGCGAGACGCTTTTCGCCGACCTGATGGAAGCCGCGCAAAACAAATACCCCGACGTCAAGATCGGCTCCTATCCGGAGCTTGACGAAGCGACCAACAAATGGCGCTGCAAACTCACCTTCACCTCTTCGACCGAAGAAGCCATCGCCCCCTGTCGCGACCAACTCCTTTCCGCCATCCAAGAAAGAGCGAAAAGAGCATAGCATTTTAAACGCAAGGCTTTTTTTACATTCGCTATCATAACAAATAGAAAAGCTTCAAAAGCTTGCTTTCTTGCGTTTGGTTCCATATCATGTGGATGAATTTTAAATTCACCACAAGTCCAATCGATATGGAAAACGAGATAATCATCTACCAGCCCGACGAAACGATAAAGCTTGACGTTCGTCTGAAAAACGAGACGGTTTGGCTGTCTATTGATCAAATGGCCGATCTTTTTAAACGTGATAAAAGTGTTGTTGGCAAACATATTCGAAATATTTTCAAGGAAAGCGAATTAGTCAAAGATTCAGTTTGGGCAAAATTTGCCTACACTGCCTCTGACGGAAAGATTTATCAAGTAGACTACTACAATTTAGACGTAATAATATCAGTTGGCTATAGAGTTAAATCGCTGCGTGGCACTCAATTCAGAAGATGGGCAACGAATATTTTAAAAGATCATCTTCTTAAGGGATATAGTTTAAACAAACAGTTTGAAAGAATTGAAGATAAATTGTCCAAGCATGACGCGGATATAAATAAACTTCAGCAAAGCGTTGATTTCTTCGTAAAAACTTCGTTGCCGCCAAGGCAGGGGGTTTTCTACGAAGGTCAGGTTTTCGACGCGGACGTTTTCGTGACCAAATACATTCTGTCTGCGAAGAAGTCGATCGTTTTGATCGACAACTATGTCGACATAACGACTTTGGAGATGCTGGCGAAGAAAGGGGAGAAAGTTCCATTAAAGATCGTCACTTCCAAGAAGGGAAATGCTCTTGCCCAGAGCGATATTAAGCGCTTTCAAGAACAATACGGGAAACTGGAAATATCCGAAAGCACGTCGTTCCACGACCGCTTTCTCATAATAGACAACAAAGAGCTCTATCTAATAGGCGCTTCTTTAAAGGACCTTGGCAAGAAATGTTTTGCTTTCACTAAAATGGATCCGCAAGAGATCCAAAGATTGAAAACAAAGGTTTAACCATTTAGCAAAGCAATGTGCAAAATTTGCATATTGCAAATCATGTCAGTTATTCCAGGATGAGGATGGGGATCTCGGCCGGGATGCCGAGACGAGTCGGAAAGCCGTTCCAGAGTGAGGCGCCGTTGGTGACGAAGACGGCTGTGCCGTCCTCGTTGTAATAGAGTCCAGAGACTGCGCCGCAGTTGAAGCGCTCGACGATCTTATGCAGGCCCCAGACCATGCCGCCGTGGGTGTGGCCGGAAACTAGGAGGGCTACGCCGCGCTCCTTGGCTTCGGGTCGGAAGGTGGGCTTGTGTCCCACAAGAATGACGCATTGGCCTTCCGTTCCCTCAAGGGCTTTTCTCATATTGGGGCTCTTTTCATCGAAGTGGTTGGCGGCGGGGTCGGGAACGCCGGCTACGAAGAGCCCTTTCATGATCTCTCGGTTCTCGTTTTCCAAAAAGGGAAGGTTCAGCGTTTCAAGGTAAGATTTCCAGGGAGTCCAGCCGTTGTAGTACTCATGGTTGCCGGGAACGGCGAAAACGCCCAGGGGGGCCTTGAGTTCCTTTAGGGGCTCCAGTTCTTTTCCAATCTCCTCGACTTCGCCGTCGGCGAAATCGCCGGGGATGAGGATGAGATCTGGTTTGGCAGCCAATGTGAGGTCAACGATCTTTTTGACCGTCTTCTTTTTCGTGATCCTGTCGGCGTGAATGTCGGCGATGACGGCGGCTCTCAAGCCCTTCGCTTCTTTGGGAAGATTTGGGATGCTGACTTTGTATTCTTTCACATACGGGGCTTTGAGGGCGTTGTAGAGCCCTAGGAGGCCAATTGAGAGGGCGACCGCGGTCAGCAAGGCATTGATGCCGTTCATTGGGAAACGGGTCCCGAAAAGGAAGCAGGGGAGATATATTATGTCCCTTATGAGAAGCAGGAAAAAGAGGATGTAGACGGAGATGTAGAGAACGCCTGATACGGCCGTGACGATGCCGGGGACTTTTGGGGCGAAGAACTGCGGCCCGCCGATGAGGTGGATGATCTGAAACTTCATGGCCGCCGCTATGACAATAATTATGAGCGGGATCTTAATGGCCCAGCTTGTTTGGATGGGGAAGATCGCTCTTATGATGATGTAGAGGGCGGCCAGCCCGGAAAAAACATTGACAGGAAACATAATTCTATTTTAGCTTATTTTTGGAAAACGATCACTCGATGCAGTCGTCGTGCTCCTGGACGAATTCGAGCTCGAAGTCCATGGTGTCGAGTTTTTCCAAGGTCTTCAAATATTCGTCGAAGGAGAGGCGGTCTTTAAGTTCGGGATAATTTTTGGAGTTGAAGGTCGGGAAGTATTGGCACATGAGGCTGAAACCGAAGGGGACTTTGCCTGTGTCGTCGGCGAATTCTTCTTTGAGTTTGTCCAGAACTGCCAGGGAATTGTCGACAGCGTTGGGCAGAACGAGATGGCGGACGATCATGCCTTTTGTCATGTATCCGTCTTCGTCGAAGGAAAAGCTTTTTGTCTGGCGCCACATTTCCTTCAGGGCCAGGATGTTTTTTTCAGGATAGTCTTCGGCGTAGGAGTATTTTTTCGCGAGCGCATTGTCCTGGTATTTGGCGTCGGGAAGATAGATGTCGACGACGCCGTCCAGGGCTTTAAGGACCTCTATGGACTCATAGCCGCCGCAGTTGTAGAGCAGGGGAAGCGTCAGGCCGTTTTCCCTTGCTATGAGGAGGGCTTTCAGAGCGGGCAGGATCTGGGGAGTGGGGGTGACGAAGTTGATGTTTTTGGCGCCTCTCTGCTGGAGTTTCAGCATTTCCCCGGCCAGCTCTTCAACGGTCATGAACCTGCCGTTGCCTTTGTGGCTGAAGGCGAAGTTCTGGCAGTAGACGCAGCGCAGGTTGCAGCCGGAAAAAAAGATCGTGCCGGAGCCTTTGGCAGGGACGCCTTCTTTGAGGCCGGTGCCGGAAAGCGGAGGCTCTTCTCCAAAGTGAAGGTTGCAGCAGAAGACTTTCAGTTTATCGTCAAGACCGCATACGCCAACTTCACCCTCCTTCCTTTTCGCCTTGCACTCCCTTGGGCAGAGCAGGCAGGGGGAGGAGAGCTCCTCGATCTTTTCGATCGCTTTTTTCAGGCGGTCAAGGACGGTCATTATAGGCGAACTGCTTTCTTTCGATCCAGTCGGAGCCTTTCGGCGTCAGAAGGAGCACGTCGATGGGACCGCCCACGTTCTTGGAGCGCATCTGGAAGCGCTGCATGCTGGCGGTGATGTCGACGGCGGTCTCGCAGAAGTCGATGGCGTCGATAAGCGGCATGACGTCCCAGCCGATGGCGTAGTTGGGAAGCTCGGTCATAGTCGGCTTGCCTTCCTTGTCGGCCTGGCCGCTCGGTATGAGAGCCCTGGACTGCAGAAGGCGCGACATGATGTCGCCTTGGCCTCCCCAGGAAGTGCCGTAGGTGATGTCGCCGGTCCTTTCGTTGGTGTTGAGGCGCTGGATGATGTTGTGCGAGACCTGGCAGTGATAGACATGCGGAACGGAGACGCCGTTCTCAAGGGCGTAGCCGGCCACATGGAAACTTGTGTTGGCCTTGGGATAGCGGGAGCTCATGAAGCGCATGAAGTTGCTCACGACGTCCATTATGCCGTCGCCCTGGTTGTTGGCTTCCTCTTCGAAGAGGCGGATGGCGTGGCTTACGGGTTTGCCGTCAAGGATGGTGTCGCCGAAGGCGCTGATGCCGACGCCCTGGTTTTCCAGGAAGAAAAGTTTGTCGCAGTTGTCGGAGACGACGATTTCCACTTCAGGCATATCTCCGCTTTTGCCTCTGGCGATCTGGCGGCTGTCGGCAGCCATGACGATCCCTTCCGGGACATAGGTCGTAATAACGAATGACATATTTTTAGCTGAGTTTCAAGGTTATTCTGGTTCTCAAGGCCTGCAGCTTCAGCCAGCGCATGATTGGGCTGCCGGTGTGGGATTCGGATTTGAGGTCCCTTAACATCAGTTCCGGAACGATGGCGCGGAAGTCCTTGCCTTCGTAGAGAACGCTGTAGATGGCCGAGGTGAGCGGCATGCTGATGTTGTATCTCTCGGCGAGCTTGTGCACGCACTCCGCGTTGCGATACCCTTCCACTACGCCGGCGGAAGCTTTGAGAGCTTCCTCAACGCTCATGCCTTTCACGAGGTTCATGCCGAAGGTGTAGTTGCGGCCCATGTTGCAGGTTGTCATAAGGTCGCCGATGCCGGCCAAACCGATGAAGGATTCGACCTGGGCGCCCATGGCGACGCCGAAACGCATCATCTCGACCAGGCCTCTCGTCACGAGGGCGGACTTGGTGTTCGTGCCGAACTCCATGCCGTCCACGGCGCCGGCCGCGATGGCGATGATGTTCTTCAGAGTTCCGCAGAGCTCGACGCCTATGATGTCGCTGTTGGTGTAGACTCTCAGATGCTCGTTGGAGAAGATCTGCTGGACGAAGGAGGCGAGCTGAGGGATCTTACTTGCGACCGTTACGGCGGCGGGCATTTTCCTAGCGACCTGGGCGGCGTGGCTCGGACCGGAGAGACAGGAGACGTGCTTGCACTTCGTCTCTTCCTCGATGATCTCGCTCATCCTCTTCAGGTAGATGCCGTCCGTCTCGATGCCTTTGGCGACCGTGACGATGGGGTACGGCTCTTTCATCGCTTCGCCGAGCTGGCGCGAGACGCTGCGCATGAATTGAGAAGGGGAAGCCATGACAAGGAGTTTGGCGTCCTTTACGGCCTCTTCAAGGCTGTTGGTGAACTCCAGTTCTTCCGGCAGGGGAATGCCAGGCAGGAACTTGTAGTTCATGCGTTCCTTTTTCATTTCGCTGGTGTACTCCGGGAAAGCGCCCCAGAGCATGACGCGGTAGCCGTTTTCCAAAAGGGTGAGCGCGATGGCTGTTCCCCAGGCGCCGTCTCCGATGACGGAGATCTTCATGCCTTTCTGCGGTTTGGTGTAGTCGATCATAGTTTTAATTATTTTTTGTTGAGTAGGTGACGCAGCAGTCCTGCGCTTCCCACAAGGTAACGCTTTCAAGTTTTATGCCAACTCCCATTTTAGCGACGGGAGATTCGAGTTCGTCGTAGATCCACTTCGCGACCGCTTCGCAGGTCGCGTTTCCTTTGAAGGCGGGGATGTCGTTAAGATCGGCGTGGTCGAGCTTGGAAAGAACAAGGTCGTTTGTCAGTTTTTTCAGTTCCTCAAAGTCCACGACCATGGCGCACTCGTCGAGCGATGCGGAAGAGACGCAGACGACGAGCTTCCAGTTGTGGCCGTGCAGGGGCTCCAAACATCCGTTCTTGAATCTGACGGCGTGGGCTGCGCTGAAAGTTGATTTGACCTTAAGCTGATACATGGTTATTTTTTCGCGGCGAAAAGGTTCAGCTTTCCGCCCGCCAGAATCGTTTCGATATCTTTTTCGGTGAGAGTGTGGGAGAGGGTTATTTCTTTCCCATCATCAGTCGAGGCTTTTATGGGTTCTCCAACTTTGAGCTTAGATCTGACATCCTTTATGGAGATCTTTTCGCATCCTCTCAGTTTCTCAAGCTCCTCCTCGCTTGCGGTGAGCGGCAGTATGCCGAAGTTTATGAGGTTGGCGGTGTGGATCCTTTCGAAGGAAAGAGCGATGACAACTTTGACGCCGAGGTACATCGGACAGATGGCCGCGTGCTCCCTTGAACTGCCCTGGCCGTAGGAAAGCCCGGCCAGGATTATCCCGTGGCGGCCGGCGTTCTTAACTTTCAGGGCTCTCTCATAGAAAGATTCCTTGCCTTCCTCGTTGAAGCAGTTGAAGACGTATTTGGCGTATTCGCTGATGTTGGACCTGAACTTCATGAAGGCGCCGGCCGGCATGATGTGGTCGGTCGTGATCTTGTCGCCGAGCTTGATCAGGATGTCGCCCTCGATGTTTTCCGGCAGGGGAGCGTTCTTGGGCGGTTCGCCGATAGTAGAGGCTCTTCTAATTTCCGGCCTTCTTCTGGGAGGCGGAACGACGAGCCAGTCGTCATGGTCGTAGCTTTCCGGTTCCTCGATCTGGGGATACTTGATGACGTCTTGCTTTCTCGGGTCGACGATCTCGCCGCAGATGGCTGCCATCACGGCGGTCTCGGGGCTCGCCAAGAAGACCAGATCGTTCGGCGTTCCGGTGCGGCCTGAGAAATTGCGGTTGAAGGTCCTGACGCTGACGATGCCCTCGGCGGGGGAGCAGCCTTGGCCGATGCAGGGGCCGCAGGCCGATTCAAGTATCCTCGCGCCGGCCGTCAGAAAAGTTGAGAGCGAGCCGTCGCGGTCGATCATCTGCATGACCTGCCTGCTTCCGGGTGCGATCAGGAAGCTGACGTCGGGGTGCACCCTCCGGCCTCTCAGCATGCTGGCGGCGATGGTAAGGTCTCTGTAAGAGCTGTTGGTGCAGGAGCCGATGATGACCTGTCCGACTTTCGTTCCCTCCACTTCGGAGATGCTCTTCACGTTGTCGGGAGAGGGGGACATGGCGACAAGGGGCTCAAGCTTCGCGAGGTCGATCTCTATGATCTTGTCATAAGACGCGTCTTCGTCGGCAAGCAGTTCCGTGAAATCGTTGGCGCGTCCCTGGGCGGTGAGGAATTCTTTTGTCCTCTCGTCGGAGGGGAAGACGCTCGTCGTGACGCCGAGCTCGGCGCCCATGTTGGCGATAGTCGCCCTCTGCGGGACGGTAAGCGTTCTGACGCCCGGACCGAAATACTCGACTACGCAGCCGACGTTGCCTTTGGTCGTAAGGATGGAAAGAAGCTTTAAAATGACGTCCTTGGCGGCTACCCATTCGGGCAGGGAGTTCGTGAGCTTTACGCCGATGACCTTCGGCCATTTAACGGTGAAGGGTTCGCCTCCCATAGCGAGAGCGACGTCCAGGCCGCCCGCGCCGATGGCGAGCATGCCAAGTCCTCCGCCCGTCGGAGTGTGGGAATCGGAGCCAAGGAGCGTTTTCCCGGGTTTGCCGAAGCGCTCGAGGTGCACCTGATGGCAGATGCCGTTTCCGGGCAGAGAGCATTTTATGCCGAACCTTCCGGCGACCGACCTCAGGTAGAGGTGGTCGTTCATGTTGTTCGGGCCCATCTGCGCCGTGTTGTGGTCGATATATGAGAGCGAGAGCTCCGTTTCGACTTTCTCTTTGCCCAGCGCCTCGAACTCGAGGTAGGCCATGGTGCCCGTGGCGTCCTGGGTAAGCGTCTGGTCGATCTTTATGCCGACGGAGGCCCCGGCTTTCTTTTCGCCGAAGACAAGGTGATTGGAAAGTATTTTTTCGGTAACGTTCATAAGTCAAAATAATGAAGCTAATTAATCTTTTTATTATAGCAATTTTCACCTCCGATCCGCACCGGTGCGCAAGGGCGGCAAAGAGGCGGGAGCGGGGTTTGGAATTTGGGCCGATTACTGGTATAATAAATAAATATGTTAAGTTATCTCTTCAGCAATGATAAAGTCCGCCTGAAGTGGAGCGACGTCGTCATCGCCTTGCTTTTCTTTGTTTTCGGACTTTTCATTTTCACCCAGATGTACCGCATCCAGGTCGATATGTTCTGGCATTTGCGGTCCATGACCATTGTCGTATTCGACAAAGGCAGGCTTTTCAAGCCTTCCTACGACGCCATGACAAGGATAGCGTCGTATTTTCTGGGTTTCTGCTCGAGGGATGGTTTCGGGCTAGGATACGTTTGTTTCCTCTCCCTGATGCTGGCTTTCAAGTACGTCGTTCTGCGAGGTATAACGATCGATTATTTCTCACGCCTGGGTAAGCCGGAGCGCGCGGAGCTTTTCTTTTTGCGCGCCGCTGTCGTCCTGCTCTGCCTGGGCGGACATATGATAGCTTTCCCGCAGATGATCTCCGGATACTGGCAGGCGGACGTTCTGAGAATGAACGTCTGGCACAATCCGACTACGGTGGCCGTCATGCCTTTCGGGATACTGCTTTTTTATTTCGGACTCCTGACGCTTAAGGTCAGGACCTTGAAAAACTATCTTTTGCTGGCGGCCATAGTCGTTTTGAACTTCTTTTCCAAGCCCAGCTACATCCTTGCCTGGATACCGACGATCTTTCTGACGCTGACTTTCATGAAGACGGACGAGGAAGGTAATTTCGTCTTCAACTTCAATTTCAAGCGTTTGCTCATAGCTTTCGCCATGGTCGTTCCCCTCATAGTCGGGCTGCTCCTTATGAAAACGACCTCGAAAAGCTTAAGGGAACAAATTCTCTTCTCCATTCCGTTCGCGATACAGAGCCATCTGCTCCACATCGATTTTGACCGCAACATCAATCTGATACTGGAGCGCCTTTTGGGAATGAGCTTCACCGCCATGAAAGGCTCCTGGCAGACTTTCTGGTACCTTGCTTTTTACAAACCCCTGACGCTTGTTTGCGGGCTGGCTTTCCCGGCCGCCGTTTTCTGCGCTTCCAAAAAGAAAAAGGACGGGCTTCTCGTTTTCGCCTGGCTTTCCCTGTTCGTTTCCTTCGCCATCGCCTATTCTTTAAGCCAGGACGGGGCTCACAGGACGCACCTGAATTTCACCTGGCAGATCCCCGTTGTCGTATCCACGCTCTTTTTGGCCTCGCTTTTGAACTTCTTCTCGGAAGAGGACCATTTCCCCAAAATGACCTGGCCGGCGGCTTTGACTGTCGGCTTGTTCCTGTTGCACGCTTACAGCGGATTGCTTTACCTGCAGCGTCTCATCTTCACCTGGAGCTGGAGGTAGGGCATGAAGAAAGCGCTGGTATTTTTGCTTTTGACCGCGGCGGTCTACGTTGTCTACGTTTTCGCTTACCGGCCCAATCTGCTTTCCAACGGCTGCTTCGCGAGGGGACAGGCGTTCTGGCAGTTCGCCAAGACAAGCGACGCCAAACTGATCGTTCCCGAAGACGAAAGCGAGCCGCCCTACCTTGCGATAGCGCCGGGCGGGGAGATCTGCCAATTCTTCCTTTCCGGTCTGGTCCCGGGCCAGATCTGCGAAGCAAGCTTTGAAGCGCGCGCCAAAAATCCCGACGGGAGGTTGACTTTCAGGATCGACAATCACACTCACGCCATATTATCCGTGACCAACACCGCGTGGCAGACCGTGAAATTCCGCTTCCCGATCTTCGAATACGCCGACAAACGTTCCTTCAGATTGGTGGCCGGCAAGAAATCAGGCGTCGACGTCCGCGACCTGGCCTTGAGGCGCACCCTTCCTCTGGCTAAATACGAATTGTACGCCGTAAAGGGAGAACTCGTCACGAATCTGGTCGTGAACGGCGATTTCGCCAAGGGAACAAACGGCTGGACCGGCGTGGATGAAGGCGATTTCCGTCCCTTCGACAAACGCGGCGTGCCGACTTTGATGTTCGACCAGACCAGCAACGTTCTCCTAACGGCTTACCAGAAAGTTCAGTTAAAGAAAGGCGTTCCGTACATCGTAAGCGTCGATACGCTGATGGATGACAACCGCCCGGCGGCAAGGATAGCCAACGTTCGCTGCACCTACAAGGACACGCGTCCCCGCAACGTGGAGCTGAAATTCAACAGCGCCACCAGAGGAGCCTGGGTGAAAGGCTCAACAAAGATCACGCCTCTGGAAGACTGCGAAATGACCATCAACCTAAGGTGTGAGCACAGCAGAGGGAAAAAGCCCGGGAAAGTCTATTTCCACGGCGTCAAAGTTTATCCAGCGGAAAATTGATAATATGTCCGACCTCTATGCCATAATCCCGGCCTATGAGCCGCTTCCTTCTCTCCCTGAACTGATAAGGGAGATCCTTAAGATCAAGCTCTTGAAGGGCGTCGTCGTGGTCGACGACGGTTCCGTGAAAGAGGGGACCGACAAGACCTTCGCGGAAATAGACAGCATAGAGGGATGTGTGCTTTTGCGCCACGAGAAGAACAAGGGCAAAGGCGCCTCCATGAAGACGGCCTTCAAATATCTTTTGGAAAAGGAAGGAGAGGGCATGATCGGCGCGGTGACGGTGGACGCGGACGGACAGCATCTTCCCGTCGACATTGAAAAAGTTCTGTCGTCCTTCCTGGAACACCGTGAGGACTACGTCCTGGGCGTCAGGGATTTTTCCACTCTGGAAGTGAAGATACCCTGGAGATCGCGCTTCGGAAACAATATGACGGAAAAGGTCTTCAAGTTTTTCACCGGAACGCCCCTGAAAGACACCCAGACGGGCTTGAGGGTCTATCCCAGGGATTTCATGCGGGAAGCCTTGAACATCAAGCCCGACCGCTATGAATTCGAGCTGGAGGCTCTGCTGCGCTACTACCGCTGCGGCATGGGCATAATCCGTCAGGTTCCCATCACCACCGTTTACGAAGAGAACAACCCGAGCTCCCACTTCAATCCCATAAAAGACTCCATCAGGATCTACGCCATCTTTTTGAAGTTCATAGGCGCTTCCGTCATAAGCAGCATAATCGACTTCATTATCTTCTCGATCATGATTCTCTGCCTTGGCCAGGACAGGACGGTATGGGGACTAAGTTCCATTCTATGGAGCCTACTGACAGCCAGGATCATCAGCTGCACTGTGAATTTCATCCTTGACAAGGAGGCGGTCTTCGGTTCAAAAGGACACTGGTTCAGGCAGTCTCTGCTCTTCTTCCTTCTGGCCATTTTCCTCTTTACGGCCTCCTACTTCGGAATAAGCG
>DFCM01000140.1 GCA_002366995.1 bacterium UBP3_UBA3054
CGCGTCAACGAGCTCGGTCTGACGGAACCGCAGATCCAGGTCGAAGAACCGGCCCGCATCATCCTTCAGCTCCCCGGCGAAAAGGACCCCAACAGAGTCCGCGAGCTCTTAAAGAAGACCGCTCAGCTCAGCTTCCACGTCGTGGCTGACGCCAAGCGCAGCGACTCCTGCATCAAGAGCCTTATCCGCTTGAAAAAGGCCGAGAAGATCGACGACAAGATCTTCCCCTCCTCCGGCACGACCGACCGTGGCGTCCCCTATACGACCTACCGCATCAGAACGACCGATTACGAATATTTCAAGAAGCTGCTTGAGGACCCCGAAGTCCAGCGCCGCATTCCCCGCAACTGCACCCTGATGATCGGCAAAGAAGACGCCGACCGCCGTCAGGACGGCGAGAAGACCAGGGAGCTGACGCTCGTTGAGAACGCCGTCGCCATCGACGGTTCCTGCGTGAAAGACGCCAACGTCCAGATGGACGCCAGAGTCAACCGCATCGTGGCTCTGAAGCTCAATTCCGCCGGCAGAAACAGCCTCTCCAAGATCTCCCAGGTCGCGGAGCGCAAATATCTCAGCGAAAACAAAGTCACCCAGCTGGCCATCTGCCTGGACGACCTCGTCTATTCCTCCCCGCTGCTTCTTACGCACATTGACGGCGATCCTATCATCACCGGCTCCTTCTCCCAGGAAGAATGCAGCGACCTGGCTCTCGTTCTGCGCAGCGGCTCTCTGCCTGCCAGACTGACTGAAGAATACAGCCAGACCGTGGGCGCCACGCTCGGCTCCGACTCCATCAGGAAGAGCATCGCGGCCTTCGTCATCGGCTTGGCCTTCGTGGTGGTCTTCATGCTCGGCTACTATCTGCTGCCCGGCGTCGTGGCCATCATCGCTCTCTGCTTCAACGTTCTCATCACCATGAGCGTTCTGGCGCTCTTCCACGCCACCCTGACCCTGCCCGGTATCGCCGGTATCATATTGTCGATCGGCATGGCCGTGGACGCCAACATCCTTATCTTTGAGCGCTTGAGAGAAGAGCTTGCTTCCGGTAAGGAACTGAAGCGCGCCGTCAAGGAAGCTTTCGGCCGCGCCTTCATCACCATTCTGGACGCCAACCTGACCACGATTCTGGTCTCCATCGTCCTTTACATCTTCGGCATCGGCGCCGTCAAGGGTTTCGCTGTGACGCTGATCATCGGCATCGCCGCCAACCTTTTCACCGCGCTCTTCGTTTCCCGCAGCATCTTCGAACTGCTGCTTCTCAAGTTTGAGAATCCTTCCGCCTTCAAGATGCTCCAGGCTTTCAACAACAGCCAGGTCAGATTCGTCAAGGGCGGCAAGATCATGGTCTTCGTCGCGCTGGCTATCGCCATCTGCGGTTTGACCATCTTCACGATCCGCTTCACCGGCGAGAACAAAGCCATCAAGGAAGGCAAGAACCCGGCCGGCACTTCTCTCTTCACCGCTCCTCTGCAGGACGTTGACCTTACCGGCGGCGACATGATCGTTCTGAACTTCCCCAAGGAGATCAAAGTTGACGAAGTGAGAAACATTTTGAGAAGCGAAGGACTTGGCGACAGCTACATCCAGAAAGCCGACACCAGAACGGAAGGCGTTGGTTCCCAGATCATCATCCGCTGCACTTTCGGCACGTCCGAAAAAGCCGCGGAAGCTTTGACTAAAGCCCTTCCCGACAACGCCCCTGAGACCGAACAGTCCATGCGCATCGGCCCGGCCGTTGGTAAAGAGATGAAGGTCCAGACCATCAAGTCTGTCATCATCGCCCTGATCCTGGTCCTTATCTACATCTGGTTTAGATTCCACAACGTCAGCTTCGCGTTTGCTTCCATCATCGCTCTGACTCACGACGTTCTCATTACGCTGGCCTTCTTCGGCTTCGTGACCTACCCGCAGATGAGTCTTAACGTGATCGCGGCCCTTTTGACGATCGTGGCTTACTCCATCAACAACACCATCGTCGTTTACGACCGCATCAGGGAAAATCTCCCGCAGGTCGGCAAAATGAGTCTCAACGAAGTCATCGACCTTTCCGTCAACCAGGTGCTCTCCCGTACCATCTGGACTTCCGCGACGACGCTGTTCACGATCCTCAGTCTGTTCCTCTTCGGCGGCGACGTGATCAAGGACTTTGCCTACGCCCTGCTGGTCGGTATGACGGCTGGTACTTTCTCCTCCATCTTCCTTGCTCCTTACCTCGTTTCCGTTTGGTTCAAATCTAAACCCAGAGTGTAAATATGCGTTATTTAGTCACAGGCGGAGCCGGTTTCATCGGCTCCAACTTCGTCCATTTCATCATGGACAACTATCCTGACGCCGAGGTCATCAACCTCGACAAGCTGACCTACGCCGGCAATCTCGACAACGTCAAGGAATACGAGGGCAACCCCCGCTATTCCTTCGTCCACGGCGACATCGCCGACGCCAAAGTAGTCGACCCCATCTTCGAGAAAGGGGTCGACTACTGCGTCAACTTCGCGGCGGAGACCCACGTGGACCGCTCCATCGGCGACCCCAGCGAATTCATCACCACCGACGTTTTCGGGACCTACGTGCTTTTGGAAGCCGCCAAAAAATTCGGCGTCAAAAAGTTCATCCAGATCTGCACCGACGAAGTCTACGGCACCATCGAGCCCGGCCGCTCCAGCGTGGAGACGGATCCTCTGATGCCCAGGAACCCCTATTCAGCCAGCAAGGCGGGCGCCGACCGTTTGGCTTACAGCTATTTCGCCACCTACGGCGTGCCGGTCTGCATCACCAGGGCTTCCAACAACTACGGCATCTACCATTATCCGGAAAAGATGATCCCGCTTTTCGTCACCAACCTTCTGGAAGACCGCCCGGTCCCCATCTACGGCGACGGCAAGAACGTCCGCGACTGGCTGCATACGCTTGACCACTGCCGCGGCATCCAGACCGTTATCGAGAAAGGCGTTATTGGCGAAGTCTACAACATCGGCGGCGGCAACGAGCGCCAGAACATCGAGGTCGTCGACCTTATCTTCAAGCACCTCAACAAGCCTGAGAGCTTAAAGACCTTCGTCAAGGACCGCCTCGGACACGACAGGCGCTACTCCCTTTGCTGCGATAAATTGAAAGCCCTCGGCTGGCAGCCCATCGTCAAATTCGAGGACGGCCTAAAGAAGACCATCGACTGGTACGTCAACAACCGCTGGTGGTGGGAAAAGATCAAGAGCGGCGAATACTGGGAATACTATAAAAAGCAGTATCAGGATCGCTAAATGGCAAAGAAAGCCCTTATAACCGGCATCTACGGCCAGGACGGCTCGTACCTTACCGAGCTGCTTCTGGAAAAAGGCTACGAAGTCTGGGGCGTCGACAGAGACGCCCCGGAAGACTTCCACGAGACCTTCGAACACCTTAAACCGAAAGTCCATCTCCTTCAGGGCGACCTGATGGACCAGATGGGCGTTCTCAAAATGTTCGAAAAGGTCATGCCGGACGAGATCTACAACTTCGCGGCCTGCTCCTTCATTCCCTTCTCCTGGGATGAGCCTGTCATCACCGGCGAAGTGAACGCCCTGGGCGTCGCGAGGCTATTGGAAGTCATCCGCCGCGTCAAACCCGACGTCAGGTTCTACCAGGCCTCCTCTTCTGAGCTTTTCGGCAAGCCCGACACCAAGCCCCAGAACGAGAATACGCCCTTCCGTCCCGGCACGCCGTACGGCACGGCGAAGCTTTACGCCCACTGGCTGACCGCCAACTTCCGCGACCGATTGGGCCTCTTCTCCTGCTCCGGCATCCTCTACAACCACGAGTCGGAACGCAGAGGCAAGCAGTTCGTCACAAGGAAGATCACCTCCGCCGCGGCCGCCATCAAAAAAGGCTTGCAGAACGAGCTGGTCCTCGGCGACATCGAGGCCAAGCGCGACTGGGGCTACGCCAAGGACTACGTCAAAGCCATGTGGCTCATGCTCCAGCAGGAGAAGCCCAGCGACTACGTCATCGCCACCGGCATCGAGCACTCCGTAAAGGATATTCTCGACATCGCCTTCGGCACCCTTGACCTCGACTGGCACGACTACGTGAAGCAGGACAAGACGCTCATGCGCCGCGTGGAACTCAACCGCCTCGTGGGCGACTCCTCCAAAGCTAGGAAAGAGCTTGGCTGGGAGCCCTCCATCACCTTCGAGGAGATGATTAAGCGCATGACGGAAAACGACCTGAAAGCGCTTGAATGATCAGTGAAACAGCCGCCCGCGAGGGCGGCTGTTTTTTTCTCCGCCACCCCTTGCATTTTGAAAAACGATTTAGTACTATAATTGCAGTTAGCCTTTGCTAACTAATTTTTAACCCCCAGAAGTTAGCCTAAACTAACAAAAGGAAACATACATGAACACCAACATCAAAGCAGTTCTTTTAACGGTTATCGCCGCCGGATCTCTTATGGCGGCCCACACCCAGGTCAACCTTAACACCGCCGCTCCCGCCGCGGCGCCCTCCGGTTCCGGCACCTACTATCACGCCGTGCCGAGCGCTCCGGGCGTCGGCCAGGCTGTCCGTATAGTCGAGTCTCACGACGACACCGACTATATAGTAAAGGTCTTCCCATTGAAGAACCCCGACGGAGCCTTCGAGATCGTCGGCAT
>DFCM01000075.1:0-8410 GCA_002366995.1 bacterium UBP3_UBA3054
GACGCCGCCATTGAAACGATCTCTGACTACTGCAAAGGACGCAGAAAATACCAGGTCCTGGTGGACAGCCTCGACAATCCCTATTCCAACGTCGTGGAAATGGCCGTCTTCAACCTCGGTTTCTACACGGACGTGGATTTCCCGACGCCGGAAGAATGGAAGAAATGGTGGGCTGAGAACAAAGACACTTTCCAGCCGACCGACTAGTTGTTCCTTTTGTCGGCCAACTGCCCGCAGGCTCCGCCGACCGTGCCGCCCAAACTGCGTCTTATTGTGACGTTCATGTCGCGCTCCTTCAGATAATCCACGAAGCGCTCCAAAGTTTCTTTCGCGCTGGGCTGGAATTCTCCGCCCGGCACGTCGTTTAGGGGAATGAGGTTCACTTTGCAGTCAAAGCCGGACAAAAGCGCGCACAATTCTTTGGCTTCCTTTATGCTGTCGTTGACGCCTTTGATCATGGCGTATTCGAAAGTAACAAGCCTTTTCGTAGCGGCGAAATATTTTTTCAGGGCCGGAATAAGCGCCTTAATTTCCGAAGGCGCCCTGGGAATAAGTTTTTTGCGCAGTTCTTCTCTGGGAGCGTGCAAAGAGACCGCCAGGTTCATCTGCGGGAAATCGGCGGCGAACCTCTCTATCCCTTCCAGCACGCCGACGGTCGAGACCGTCACCCTGCGGGATCCGATGCCGAAGCCTTCCTTGCAGATAAAGAGGAATTTTTTCAGCGCCTCGTAATTGTAGAAGGGTTCGCCCATGCCCATGATGACGAGGTTCAGGCTTTCGGCGCCTGAAGCCGGAAGCGAGCAGCGCAGACTGTCCGACATCTCGCCGGCCGTCAGGTTTCTCTTGAGTCCGTGGCGTCCGCTGAAGCAGAAGCGGCAGCCCACCGGGCAGCCGACCTGAGTTGAGAGGCAGACAGTCGTGTGGCCTTCCATCGGCATCGTCACGGTCTCCGTCACAAGGCCGTCGCGCAAAAGCAAAGTCTGCTTTTTGGAGCCGTCCGGAGCGATCTTCGCCTCTTCCAAAGACAAACTTAGGAAAGCGAAATTTTGCTCAAGCTTTTCCCTCAGCGCCTTGGGAAAATTCCCCAGCTCCTGAAAACCAGTGACTTCCGGGCGCTTGAAATACCAATCCAGTAGCTGGCGGAAGCGGTAGGGTTTTTCGCCCGCTTCGGCAAACCAAAGTTCGAGAGGTTTGAAAAGTTCTTCTGAAACAGAGGGGAGAAAGGCTTCTTCCATTATTGCAGAGTCATCACCCGGTATTTGTTGGTGCAGGGTTCGAAGGCGTGGGGCGCGTTGACTTTTTCGGGCTTGCTGAACGTGCCTTTGCATTTTTCACCGCTGGAAACTTCCCAATAGCCGACCGCCGGCAGGAAAAGCTCGTCGTAGGCTAGTTTCCCGTCCGCCGTTTCCAGAACGACTTTGCTGCCGCTCTCATAGGCCTTGCTTATGCGCCCTGTTTCGGGACAGAAGCCGCCGATCGAATGCGAGAGCACCTTCCAGGCTAGGGGCGGAACGCTTGGCGCTATGACGTAAGGAAGGCGCGCGGCGGGGCACTTGTAGACGATGCCGGCGTCCTCTAAGAAAAGCAGCCAAACGTCGTTGTTGCCGAGCGCGGAGAAGAAGGTGTAGCCCATGTATTTCAATCTCCAGCGGATCGCCTTATCGGGCTGCCAGAGCGCCATGGCCGCGATCTTCTGCCTTCCCTGGTCGAGCGTTTCTATTTCAAGATCGACGCTGTAGCGGAAAACGCTTCCGGCGTTCTGGTTTTTGTTTTCCCTGATCTCTTTCACCGCGTCCTCCTTCCGATCGGGGCCGAAGGCCGGCTGGCCGTCGGGCTCGGGGGTAATCGTCGCGCAGGAAACGAGCAGGAATAAAGACGCCAGAAGGAAAAGCAGCTTACCTTTCATACTCCGCCTCCTCTTCCTTCGTCAGGGCGAAATGACGCTTGTTGTAAAGGCCCAGGAGCGCGAAGACGACCGCCATGAAAACGTGCCGCCTCATTATCGGCATAATAAGCGGCGCCTGCCCTGTCCGCCAGATCATGAGCGCGAGGAAAACCAGCAGCACAAAGCAGAGGATCGTGTACTGGCGCTTGCGGGAAACGATGTTGGGGGCCTTCTTGACAGAAGAGGCCAGAAGCCCTGTGAAATAGACTCCCAGAACGAGAAGGATGTCAAGCGCGAAAGGCGCGGCCTGGCGCGTCGTCTCGATCCGCTCGACCTTCACAGGGTCGCTTTTGGCCGTGTAGAGCGCCGCGGCGTAAAGGAGATGCCCCGCGGCGAAAAAGAGCGCCATTATGAGCGCCAGGCGCGCAAAATGAGTAGGCCTCATCTAATTACTTTTTCCAGAGGCCGTGCAGGTTGCAGTAAGCCAGCGCCATAATGACTTCGTCGCCGGGCAGGAGAGGGAATTCCGCTTTCGGTTCGTCCGTCGGCGTCAGGGCCTTCCTCTGGTTGCCGTTCTTGGTCTGAATGGCGATCCATTCGATGTAGTGGGCTTCCGTCATGGGGTGGGCCGTGGAGCCAACTCTGACGACCGCCTTGCCGCCTTCAAGGGAGACTTCCGGAACATGCTTTTCGACCGCGGCGTCGGTCGTGTTGGGAACCAGCTCTTCCATTTTCTCACCGCAGCAGACGACGGGAACGCCGCTCGCCTTGGCGAAAGCTATGATGTTGCCGCAATGTTTGCACTGATAGAATTTCAGTTCTGTCATAGGTTAACTCCTTTTTGGCGTTAAATTTTTCAGCTTATTATGGAACAGTTCGCCTCGCCCTTCAGGACTTTGGCGATGTTGCCGGATTCTTTCATGTTGAAGACCATGATCTTTATGCCGTTCTGGCGGCACATGGTGATGGCCGTCAGATCCATGACGCCCAAGCCCTTCTCCAACACCTCGTCGTAGGTGAGCTCGGGGAGCCTTTTGGCGTTGGGATCCTTCACGGGATCGGCGGTGTAGACGCCGTCCACCTTCGTGCCTTTCATGACGACTTCCGCGCCCACTTCGGCCGCCCGCAGGGCCGCCGTGGTGTCGGTAGAGAAGAAGGGGTGCCCTGTCCCGCCGGCGAAGATCACGACCTTGCCCTTGGCGAGCCACCTTTTGGCTTTCAGGGGCTGCACAAGATGAGCCAGGCGCGGCATCTCGACCGCGGACATCACTTCCGCCGCGACGCCTTCCGCCTCGAGAAAATCTTTCAAAGCCAGGGCGTTCATGACGGTCCCCAGCATTCCGATGTAGTCGGCGGAAACGCGGTTCATGGCGTGGCCCTTTTCGGAGAGGCCGCGGAAAAAGTTTCCGCCGCCGACCACGATGGCGATCTCGGTCTTCGTCTCGGTCGCTTCTTTGATCTCTTTGGCCACCCGGCTCAAGGCTTCCGGGTCAAGGCCCGTTCCGGAAGCGCCGCCCAGAACTTCTCCGCTGAGTTTCAGCAGCACGCGTTTGAATTGCATAGGATCCTTATAGTTTCGGCTAAAAAAAAGAGCGCCTTGCGGGGCGCTCTTTTTAAGTTTTACAGCTCTTCGCCGACCTGATAACGGACGAAGCGGCGGACGACCATGTTCTCGCCCAGCTTCGCGATAACGCCCTTGATGAGGTCGTTGATCTTTATCTTGTCGTCTTTCACGAACGGCTGGTCAACGAGGCAGATCTCGGAATAGAACTTCTCGAGTTTGCCTTCGATGATCTTGTCCTGAATGTTGGCGGGCTTGTTGGCCACTTCCTCGCGGTAGAAGGATTTTTCCTTCTCGACCACTTCGGCGGGGACCTGTTCGCGGGAAACGTACTGCGGAGCCATGGAGGCGATCTGGATCGTCAGGTCCTTGACCATCTCCTGGAACAGTTCGTTCTTGGCGACGAAGTCGGATTCGCAGGCCACTTCGATGAGCACGCCAACTTTGTTGTTGGAGTGGATGTAGCTGGCGACGATGCCTTCGTTGGTGGCGCGGGCCGCTTTCTTGACGGCTTTCGCCACGCCGCGTTTTCTCAAGATCTCTTTGGCTTTTTCGATGTCGCCCTCGGCTTCCACCAGGGCTTTCTTGCATTCCATCATGCCGGCTTGGGTAAGCTCGCGCAGTTGGTTGACCAGTTTGGCGGTAATTTCGGCCATATGTATATTCCTGTATTGTTGTTCGTTAATTTATGTTATTCCTTGGGAGCTTCCTGGGGAGCTTCGGGAGCGGCCTCTTTCGGGGCTTCCTTCTCAGCCTTGGGGGCGCGGCGCGGTCTTTCGGCGCGGGGCTTGGGCTGGGACTTTTCCTGCTCTTTTTCTAAGAGCTCGCGTTCCTTTCTCTGCTTCTCGACTTCCTCGAAGTAGACTCTGCCTTCGTTGATCGCCTTGGCGATCGTGGTCGTGATCAGAGTGACGGAGCTGATGGTGTCGTCGTTGCCGGGGATGACGAAGTCGGCGTTGTCAGGGTTGCCGTTCGTGTCGCAAAGGGCGATGATGGGGATGCCGAGCTTCTTGGCTTCGGTGACCGCGATGCGCTCTTTGTTGACGTCGACGATGAAGATGGCCGCCGGGGCTTCCTGGAGGTCTCTCAAACCGCAGAGGTTCTTGTCGAACTTGGCGTATTCCCTAGTCATGACAGCCTGCTCTTTCTTGGGCAGCTTCTCGAAGAGGCCTTTCTTCTGGAGGTCTTCGATCTCGTTCATGCGGCGGACGGACTGACGGATGGTGCGGAGGTTGGTAAGAGTGCCGCCCAGCCAGCGTTCGCAGACATAAGGCATCTCGCAGCTCTTGGCGAGATCGCTTACGATGGCCTTGCTCTGAAGCTTAGTGCAGACAAAGAGGATCTTGCCGCCCTTCTGGGCCACTAAGCGGGCGTACTGCGTCGCGTAGTCGAGATAACGCTGCGTCTTCTGCAGGTCGATGATGTGGATCCCTTTCCTCTCTTCGAAAATGAAGGGGATCATTTTGGGGTTGCGTTTGCGTTTCTGGTGACCGAAATGGACTCCGGCTTCCAGAAGTTCTGAAATTGAGATAACGGACATAAAGTTTCCTTTTGTTCGTCAGACTTCGCCGCGAATGAATCTTCGGGCTCAAGTCTTAACAGGTTAATTGTGTTTGGTTATTTTATTATGTCAAGCATCTCCCTGACCGCCTGGGCAAGCCCAGTAAATACGGCGCGGGATATGATGGAATGACCGATGTTTAGTTCTTCGAGGTAGGGGACGTGGTGCATAAGGTGGGCGTTGAAGTAATCGAGGCCGTGCCCGGCGTTGACTCTTAAGCCCAGCGAATGAGCTTTCTCGGCGGCGATGATCAGCCGATCCAGTTCGAAATTCTGCTCGCTTTCCCCTTTAGCGTTGGCAAAAGAGCCGGTGTGCAGTTCGATGAACTGCGCTCCGGATTTTGCCGCCGCTATGATCTGCTCTTCTTCCGGCGCGATAAAAAGACTCACGACCGTGCCGACGCTCTGCATCTTGACGACGCAGTTGCGCACCTGCGCAAGCTGTCCCGCCACATCCAGACCGCCTTCCGTTGTTACTTCCTGCCGTCTTTCGGGGACGAGGCAGCAGCACTGCGGTCTAACTTGCAACGCGACTTCCATGACGTCGGGCGCCACGGCCATCTCAAGATTCAGCTTCGTCTGCACCGTCTCCCTTAAGAGACGAACGTCGCGATCCTGGATATGGCGGCGATCTTCGCGCAAATGCACGGTGATCCCGGAAGCCCCCGCCTGCTCGGCGATTGCCGCGGCATAGACGGGCTCGGGAGCGGCTCCCCCGCGCGCCTGGCGCAGGGTGGCTACGTGATCGATGTTAACGCCCAGTTTCAAAGCAGATCAATAATTTTAATTTTTTAATTCACCATGGGGTCGTGGGGGAGGAAGAGCAGCTTGATCTCGTTTCCCTTGCTGAGCGGGAAAACGCTGAATGCGTAATTCGCGCTCCTGGGGAGAGAGGGCTCTCTTTCGACTTCGACGGCCTGCCTTCTTTCCAGCCACTCCATAATGAGCGTGGTCAGCCGGTCGGCCGCTTCTTTTCTATCCGTACCATTTGCCAAAAGGCCCAGTTCGGGGCAGAGGGCGGAAAAAGAGCCGTCCGACTCCCTGTTGAGCCGCATGGAAAAACTCATATCACAATTCATAGGAAGGATATGTTACCAAATACCCGGTCAATTTTCAAGTGCGGCCGCCGGATTCATTTGACGTCTTTGGCGCTCAAACGGACGCGGCCTTCCGCGGAGTCGCAAAGGCCTGTGTACACGTCGCATGTCCCATCGTCATTGAAGACGAAGCCGGAAGTGAAGACGCAGTCGTCGAGGTGAGGGACTTTCGGCTCCTGCTCAGGGTAGAGCATGCGCGTGGCGACGATGCGGATGCGCGTCGCCTTGTGCGTCGCGGGGTCGAACACGAAGGACGCGTTGCAGTAGACGCCGCGGTTGACTCCGTTGGAAGCCTTGGAGCCGGTGTAGCACAGATGCCCGGCGACGAGCACCTTGCCGTCGTCCATGAGATACGCCTGGTTGCATCCGCCCCATTCGTCCTTTCCCAAGACCCCCTCTATAACGGGCGCCTTTTCAATAACCTCCGGCGTTAGCTCTTTGAGGTCTTTGACCGTCGTGAAGCCTATGACGGCCTCGCTGCCGTATTTTTTTCTTATTTCCTCGCTGCGCGGACGCGAGAAGACCCCGATGCGTCCGTCCTTCAGCTCTATGAGGCGGATGTCCTTCATGAATTCCGGACCGGTCGTGAAGTATTCAAGGTGCAGCGGGCCCTTTTTGTTATCGCGGTAGAAAGCTCCGCGGTACGACGCGATGTTGCCGGCGATCTTCAAGACGCGGGTCCCTCCCACGACGAGCTCGCCGCGGATGTACTGGACGTACGGATCCTCTAATTCGAGAGTTCCGAATTCCAAAACGCGCGTCCACTCGTCCTTGCCGGTCTTCTTGAAAAGCATCGTCACGCTCGCCGCCCACTTGTCGCGCGGCTCCACGCGCCCTAGGATATACTCCGTTCCGTCATAGGAAAACGGGATCGAGCAGTTGTACACGTCGTAACCTTTTTCGACGCCCTTGAAAGTCAGTTTCGCTGACTCGATGACTTTCGGAGGATCAGCCTCGAACGCCTCCTTCAGCTCCTTTACCCCGCCCATGCCGGCGACGGCGCAAAAAGCGCCGAAAAGAGCGATTGCCGTGCTTGCCATCTTGAACATTTCCGTGTCCTTTTTTTATTTATTTCGCGAGCGCGGACGAAACGTCGGCGAGGATCTGGCGCAGAGCTTTAGGCACGCGGCGCGCGGTCTTTGATATTTCCTTGCTGTCCTTGGAGGGTTTGGCGTCGTATTCGTCATAGGAGGCGCCGACCGTGGCGATCTCTTTCTTCCAGCCCTCGACGTCCACCGTCAGAAGGTCCTTCAGGTACTTCGGATCGACGCGGAAGTTGGGGTTCGGGTCGTCGTTGTTGGCGAGGTCGATGTCCTTCGGGAAGGGCAGGTTGCCGATCGGCGTCTCGTTGGCTTTGACTTTGCCCTCGATACGTTGGCAGATCCACTTCAAAACGCGGGAATTGTCGCCGAAGCCCGGCCACATGAATTTGCCGTCCGCGGTCTTGCGGAACCAGTTGACGAAATAGATCTTCGGTAGTTTCGTCGCGTCGGCGGAAGTGCGCTCCATCTCCAGCCAGTGCTGGAAATAGTCGCAGACGTTGTAGCCGAAGAACGGCAGCATGGCCATGGGGTCGCGCCTGACCTGGCCGATCTGGTCGGAGATGACCGCGGCGGTCACTTCGGAACCGGCGGCGGAGCCAAGGAAGACGCCGTGTGTCCAGCTCTTGGCCTCGTTGACCAGAGGAATGGTGGAAGGTCTGCGGCCGCCGAAGAGCATGGCATCGATGGGGACGCCCGTGGGCTTGCCGTTATAGAGTCCGTTGAAGCCGGCCTTGTCCAGGACCGGGCAGTTCACGGCGGGAGCGGTGAAGCGGCTGTTCTTGTGCGCGGCCACGTATCCCATTTCCTTGATCTCTTTTTTGGTCATGCCGGGCTTGGGCCCCATGCGGTAGGGGTCGTCAGAACAGACGTAGCAAGGATTGCCTTTCCAGTCAACGCCTTCCTTAGGCGCCTTTATTCCCATGTCCTCCCACCAGATGTCGCCGTCCGGGGTCAGCACCACGTTGGTGAAGATCGTGCCCTTCTTGCAGGACTTGAGGGCGTTGGGGTTGGAGTCGTTGGAAGTGCCGGGAGCGACTCCGAAGAAGCCGTTCTCCGGGTTAATGGCGTAAAGGCGGCCGTCGTTTCCGGGCTTGAGCCAGGCGATGTCGTCGCCGATGGTCTGCAGCTTCCAGCCCGGAAGCTTCGGCAGCATCATGGCAAGGTTCGTCTTGCCGCAGGCCGAGGGGAAGGCGGCCGTGACGTGGTACTGCTTCTTCTCGGGGGAAGTGAGCGTCAGGATCAGCATGTGCTCGGCCATCCAGCC
>DFCM01000075.1:8598-9395 GCA_002366995.1 bacterium UBP3_UBA3054
TCCTCGGGGAACTGCGTGATGTATTTGTCCTCAATTCTCTTGGCGCAGGGCCAGGCGACGTCTTTCTGGCCTTTCTTCAAAGGCGCGCCGACGGAATGGATGCAGGGGACGAAGGAGCCGTCTTTGCCGAGGTGCTTCAAGACCGCCTCGCCAGTCCTCGTCATGATGTTCATGTTGACGACGACGTAAGGGGAGTCGGTGATCTCGATGCCGTACTGGGTGATGGGGTTGCCAATCGGGCCCATGGCGAAGGGGATGACGTACATCACGCGGCCCTTCATGCAGCCGGTGTAAGCCTTGGTCATCTTCGCTTTCATTTCCACAGGATCCATCCAGTGGTTGGTCGGGCCGGCGTCGATCTCGCGCTTAGAGCAGATGAACGTGCGGCCTTCCACTCTCGCCACGTCGCTTTCGTGGGAGCGTGCGAGGTAACAGTCTGGGCGCTTCTTGGGATCAAGCTTGATGAACTGGCCCTTTTTCACCATCATCTCGCAGATCGCGAGGTGCTCTTCTCTGGTGCCCTTCACGACCACGATCTTCTCGGGCTTACAGATCTTGTTCCATTTGTCCACCCACGCGAACACTTTTCCGTTCGCGAACTTCGGGGTTTTGACGGTTGCCATTATTTATTCTCCTGAAATTTTGATTTTGCGAAAGATTATACCAAAAGCGGTCAAAATAAATATCGCGAGCGCCGGCTCCGGCACGGGATCCAAACGGATGCCGAAAAGCCCGGAATAATTGGTGTAAGCGTTTCCGTGCAGATCGTTGGCGATCAGTCTGATCCTGGCGCAGTC
>DFCM01000075.1:9534-10265 GCA_002366995.1 bacterium UBP3_UBA3054
AAGGCGTAGTCCTCGCTGATCTCGATCCAAGGGCCGAGGAAATCGTTGGTAGTGTAGGAAAGATTGAAGGACAGCCAGCCGTCCGCGGGCGGATCGTTGATCTCCCAGGTTATCTTTCCCGCGGAATCGTAACGCTCGCCCTCCAGGGGCTTGGTGACTTCCAGTTCCGGAGGTCTGGAGTTGACGATTTTGGGCCAGGCTTCCACGCTGACGACATAGTTGGTGTTGTCGTCAAAAGGCCTTGAGAGCGAGTAATCGTAAGCTTTGCCGAAAGTGATGTACCATTTTCCCGTCAGGACCTGGCCGAAGCAATTGTCTTCCGTCAAGGTCCAGACTTTTTCAGTATCCCTCAAATACGTCCATTCCTCGTAAGCGTTGTTGGGGCCCGTTATCATGTAGTTGCGGCTGTTCATGGGCACGTACTTCTTCCTGATGCCGAACTCCACCGGGATGCCCGTCGTCACTTTCACGACCGCCTGAGTGGTGCCTTCCGGCAGCTCAAACGAGAAGGGGAAGAAGCCCGCGAAGTCCACGTCATTCTGCTCGATCGTTTCCCCGACGCCAATGGGGTGCGCGGCCTTGGCGGGGTTCAGGTAAACGCAGAGCCAGTTCATCATCTGCCCTCTGTGCAGGCCGACCTTCTGCGGAAAATGTTTGAACCACCAGATCTTGTGCTTGTGGTTGACGCCGCCTCCCCACTCCGAGCAGTTCATGGAACGGGCCGGGCCGGA
>DFCM01000090.1 GCA_002366995.1 bacterium UBP3_UBA3054
GGCAGGCTGATCATCTCGCCGCCTATCTTCACGAAGCGTTTCAGTCTTCCCGTAATTATCAATTGTCCTTCCGGCGTGAGGTAGCCGAGGTCGCCGGTGTTGTACCACTTGTCGCCGTCGTCCAGGATAAGGAAGGGATCGGGCGAGCCGCCCAGGTATCCGCTGAAGACGCTGACGCCTTTGGTGACGATCAGGCCCTGCTCGTTGGCAGGAAGCTCTTTGTGCTCGTCGATGGAGACGATCATGACGGTCATGCCGGGAATGGCTTTGCCCACGCCCACCACCTTTTCGCCGGCGCGCGTCAAACTGACCAGCGGCGAGCATTCGGTGATGCCGTAGCCCTCGATAACGCAGGTGTGCGGAGAGCGGACCGCGAAGAGGTCGAAGAGCTCCTTGGGCGCTTTCTCGCCGCCCACGCCCACCAATCTCACGGTCTTGAACATCTCGGATTTTCCCGCCCTCAGGATGCCTTTCATGAAGGTGGCGGTGCCGCCCATGACGGTGGCGCCCCACTTGACCGTGCCGTAAGCCAGCTTGCGGTAGGCCGTGGGATCGGGATAGTGCGCTATCCTGATGCCGCAGATGGTGGGCATCAAGGTGGTCATGGTAAGACCGAAGGAGTGGAAGGGCGGCAGGAAGGAATACAAAACGTCGTCTGCCGCGATCTTGGCGCAGACGAACACGCCGTTGATATTGTTCAGAAGGTTTCTGTTGCTCAAGGGCACGCCCTTGGGCACGTTCTCGGAACCGCTGGTGAAGAGGATGACCGCCACGTCGTCCTCTTTCCTATCATCGATGCCGAAGCATCTCAGAAGTTTTTCCGCCTTGCAATTCTTATAGCGCAGCGCCTTCAGTTTCAGGCCCAAGCCTATGCGCTTCTTCAAGTCTTCCACGCACAGAAGCATGTCGTCGAAAAGATCCATGGGAAGCTCGTCGACCTTGTCGATGAAAGCTTCCGCGGAGAGCACGGTCTCGATCTCGGAAGCCGCGATGACGTGCTTCAGGTTCGCCTCGCCCAGCGTCCAGTTCAGCATCACGGGCACTTTCCCCGCCAGCATGGAGGCGTACATCAGAATGTCGCAGAGCGTGGTGGAGGGCAGCATGACGCCGATCCGTTCGCCAGGAAGTTCCTTGATGAGGGAGGCGAAAATTATGAGCGCCATCTTGAATTTTTCGTAAGTGAGGATGCCGAAGGTCTCGTCCGCCACCATGGGCAGTTTGCCGCCGCGGTCAAGAGACTTCAAAAGCGCCTCAATGACCGTCTTGGCTTCCGGCAGGCCTATCTCGCGCTTAGCTTCTTTGCGCCATTCCTCGGGCGCCAGCTGGACTTGCTCGGGCGCGATCTGCTGCTTGGCGGCCGCCGCAAAATGCGCCACCGCCGCCACGTTCACCAGCTCGTTGGGCGCCACGTCGGTCACGCCGTAGTTGTCCTGCAGCCAGCTCAATACTTCCGCGGCCTCCAGGGAGTCCATGCCCAGATCGTCGGTCAGACGGTCGTTGGCGTGCACGGCGGAGGGATCCAGCTTCTTCAGCCTGGCAATCTCGCCGATCACATCCGCCAAGATCTTTTCGTTTATTGCCTTTTCGTCGATCTCAGGCTTGGCGTCCGCCTTGGCGATCTCCGGCAGCCTGGAGCTCCAGAAATAATAGGGATAAAGCTTCAGTTCTTCCCTGCCGAAGCGGTTGTGCCAGTTCTGCAGCCAGGCGTTCAGTTCCATCTTGTCCTGGCATTTTCTGGGCAGCGTGATATCCGCCATCTCGATCTTGATGTCAACAGGCCTTCTCGGTGTGAAGAAAACGCCGTTCAGCAGAACCGTCTTGAAGCCGTGCCACAATTGAGCGAAAAGCCTGGGCCTGCGATGCTCGAAGACATACGAGAACGAACTGCCCCAAAGACCGGAGGCGTGCGCCAAAGCGACCGGCGCGTCGGGAACTTTGGAAAGAATATAATGCACGCCGGACTTGGCGCCGATGACTTCGTGATCCTGGCGCCAGAGGGCGCCGCCGGGATAGATGATGACGTTGTCGCCGTTCCGCAGGGCTTCCACGACCTTGTCCAGGGCTCTCTCAACTCTCCTGCGCTTGTAGGCTGAGACAGTCCCCTCGATGTCCGGCATGGGAATGGCGTCCAGTCTCTTGAAGATCCACTGGATGCCGGTCATGTTGTAGAAATCCTCGATGACCACAACTCTGGGGTGCGCCGCATTCCAGAAAGTCAGAACTTCCATCACGGGATCCATCTCCGCGGGATGGTTCGGCAGGATGAGCATGCCCTTCTTGCTCTTGATATTTTCCAATCCTTCCACCTTCACGCGGTAGCGCAGCTTTATTAGAAGCTTCGCCGTAAAGATCATCAAGGCCACGGAGGGATTGAGTTCCCTGCCGCCGTAGCGGAATCCCACGTACAGGCTCAACAAAACCACCAGGGCGCAGCAGATGCCGAAGACCGCGAAAGACTGGTCCGGCGTTATAACCTTGAAGACCTGAAGCAGGAAGAAAACAAGAGTCGAGATCAAAGCTGACAATAAAGCCAAAAGCGCGCTCTGCAAGGAGGCGCCGACGCCCACGAAATTGCCCTTCTGGCTGATCTCTAAAAACGTCGAGTCGTTAAGATTGACCGCGGCTCCGAAGAAAATTCCCATCACCACGGTAAGGCTCATGACCTGGACGGTGGAGTGGCAGATGAAGGGCACCAGGGCTACCGTCAGCCCCATGAGCGTCGTGAAGAGCGTGATGAAGATGAAGCGCGCGCGGTTCATCACAGGCGAGATCAAAGTGCCGACCACAGCGCCCATAGCCGCCGCCACAGGCAGCGTGGCGGCCTGCTGGATGGTGGCGTAGCCGTGCATGGTCAAAAAGGCGTTCAGGGCCATCTGCACGGCGTTGGCGCAGCCCCACAAAGAGGCACCGCAGATAAGCAAAGTCCAGTGCTTGGCGAAAACGTCCTTCGTTCCGGACAGAATGGAGCGCTGCGTTTCGCCGTAGGGCTTGAGATCCTCGCCCTTGGGCAGGCACAGCAAAGAAATGATCACCGTGACGATAGAGACGCCGCCCAAAATAAAATGCCAGCTGTTGGGACACTTCGAATACATCAGGGTGCCGCAGTACGCGCCCGGCATCAAACCGAAGATGAAGACCATGGACATCAGCCCGTTGACGGCCGCCATGGACATTTTCAGGCCCTTTTGCACGAAAGGTATGGCGGACATCTTGCCGGCGCTGTACAGGCCGAAAATAATGCCTATGATCGTCAGGCTGACCCAGAGCGCGGGAATTATCCCGAACTTCAGGCTCAAAAATATCCCGCCCAGCAGCAGCAAAACTCCCAGCATGGAAAGCGCCATCACGTAAGCCTTCTTCATAGCGGAAACGAGCGCTCCCGAGAAGAAGTAGATAACGGCCGGGCCGACGGTCACGGTAGCCGCCACGGCCTGGGTGATCCAGGCGCGCTCGGACATGCCGTAGATGCTCGTCAGCTGTTCCATGACGAAATACTGCATCGCCCCCAGAACGAAGGAGGAGAGCAGCGTGGAAGTTAGCAGCGCCAGCAGGGAGACCATTATCCTTCCACCAGCTTGATGAGGGTGTCAGCCACGTACTGTTTCTGCTCGTCCGTCAGTTCGGCGTAGATGGGCAGAGCCAGCGTTTCGGAAGCGGCTTTCTCGGATTCCGGGAAGGCGCCTTTCTTATAGCCAAGATAAGCGAAGCATTCCTGCATGTGCAATGAGACCGGATAATAGATGTCGCAGCCGATGCCGGCTTCCTTCAAGCCCGCGAAGACCTTGTCTCTGTTGGGGACTCTCACGATGTACTGGTTGAAGATCATGTAGTTGCCGGCCATTTCTTTGGGCGTGATGATGTTCTTGCAGTTCTCGAAGGCCTTGCTGTAGAAGGCAGCGTTTTTGCGGCGTCCTTCGTGCCAGTCGTTCAGGTGCGGCAGTTTCACGCTCAAGACAACAGCCTGCAGAGCGTCCAAGCGGAAGTTGCCGCCTATATACTTGTGGTAGTACTTGGGGTGCATGCCGTGCACTCTCATCTTCTCCAGCTTTTCGAAGACTTCGTCGTCGTTGGTGGTCACCAGACCGCCGTCGCCCGCGCCGCCCAGATTCTTGGAGGGGAAGAAGGAGAAGCAGCCCACGGTTCCCATGGTGCCGGCCTGCTCGCCTTTGTATTTCGCTCCGATGGCCTGGGCGCCGTCCTCCACTATGAAAAGCCCGTGCTTTTTCGCCACGGCTCTTATGACGTCCATGTCCGCGCACTGTCCGTAGAGGTGCACCGGCAGGATGGCCTTGGTCTTCTCGGTCACCTTGGCTTCTATCTGATTGGCGTTGATGTTGAAGGTCACGGGATCGATGTCGACGAAGACCGGCGTGGCGCCCGTCCTGGCGATGCTGCCCGCGGTCGCGAAGAAGGTGTACGGCGTGGTGATGACTTCATCCCCCGCTCCGATGCCCAGCGCCATCAGCGCGAGCAGAAGAGCGTCTGTGCCGGAGGAAACGCCCAGGGCGTGCTTCGCGCCGGTGTATTTTTCCATGGCTTCCTCGAATTCTTTGACCTTGGGACCCATGATGAAATACTGGGAATCGAAAACTTCCGAGACCGCTTTCATGGTCTCTTCCTTAAGAGGAGCGTACTGCGCTTTCAGATCGAGAAGAGGGACTTGCATATTTTTTCCTTAAAGTTTATGGCTTTTATTTGTTTTCGAACATTTCTTTCGCTTTCAAAAGAGCTTCCGGAATTTTGGAGGCGTCCTTGCCGCCGGCCTGGGCCTGGTTCGGCTTTCCGCCGCCTCCGCCGCCCGTGATGGCCGCCATGGCTTTCACAATGTTCCCGGCGTGCAGCCCGGATTTCACGCCTTCCTCGGAAACTAAAACCGTGAAGGCGCAGCGCTCCGCGTTCCTGACGGCGATGGCCACGGCGTACGAGGAGACAAGCTTCGCTTTCAGCTCGTCGCACAAAGTCTTCTGTCCTTCTCCGTCCAGTTCGCCGCAGTCGGCCACGACCACTTTCAGGCAGCCTATCGTTTCAGCCTTCGCGCTCAATTCCTTCGCCAGTTCCTTGACCTGGCCGCCCTGGATAGCTTTCAGTTTCTTCTGGAGCTCCTTCGTGTCCTCGGATTGTTTCTCGAGCCTCTCCATAACTTCGTCCGGGCGGGCGTGGAGATAGTTGGCCGTCTCTTTCATCAAAGAGCGCCACTTAATGGCATATTCATACCCCACGGCGCCGCAGTAGGCTTCCACACGCCTGATGCCGGCCGCCAGCGCGCTCTCTTCCGCGATGAAGAAGCAGCCCAGTTTTCCGGTAGAGGTTGCGTGCGTTCCGCCGCACAGTTCGCAGGAGAAATCGCCCATCCTGAGCATCCTGACTTCGGAACCGTATTTTTCCGAAAAGAGCATGGTGGCGCCCATTTTCTTGGCCTCGTCCACGTTGGTGACGATGGTCTCCACCGGTATGTCTTCCCTGATCTTCTCATTGACTCGCGCTTCGATAGCGGCCAATTCCTCAACTGTCAGCGCCCTGGGACTGTGGAAGTCGAAGCGCATCCTCTCAGGGGAAACATAGCTTCCCGCCTGGGTGGCGTGGCTTCCCACAACTTCCCTTAAAGCCGCGTGGAACAGGTGCGCCGCGCTATGATGTCTTCTGGTGGCCTCGCGTTTCTCCACGTCGATAGCCAGCGTAACCGTATCTCCCACCTTCACCGTGCCGCTCTTCACGACCACGTTATGGGCGGTCATTTTGCGGGCGGGATTGATGGTGTTCGTCACTTCGCAAGCGAAGCCATCGGCGCTGATCGCGCCAACGTCGCCCACCTGGCCGCCGCTCTCGGCGTAGAAGGGCGTTTCCTTAACGAAGATCTGCCCGACATCGCCGGCGGAAAGGCTCTCGACCTTTCCGGATCCTTTCTTCATCAGAGCCGTCACGACGCTCTCGCAGGAATTCTCGGTGTATCCCAAAAACTTCGTGTCGCCCAAGGCGGCGTAGAGTTCCTCATAATCGGTGGTCAGAACTTTCCCCGCCACGTTCCTGGCAGCCTTGGCGCGCTCGCGCTGTTTCTTCAGTTCAGATTCGAAACCTTCCTGGTCCACGGTCAGGCCTTTTTCCGCCGCCATGTCCAAAGTAATATCAAGCGGGAAACCGTAGGTGTCATAGAGCCTGAAGGCGTCGGCGCCGGCGATCTTTCCGTCCTTAGAAGCCGCGGCGATCTCATAGAAGAGTTCCTCGCCCTTCGACAGGGTCTCGCAGAAGCGCACTTCCTCGCCGTTGATGACTTCCATGATGAACTTTTCCCTTTCCTTGATCAGCGGATAGACCTTGCCCATGGTCTCGACCACCACCGGAACGAGCGAAGCCAGGAACGGCTTCATGATGCCGATGGCCCTGCCGTAGCGGGCCGCCCTGCGCAATATCCTTCTCAGCACATATCCTCTTCCCTCGTTGGAAGGCATGGCGCCGTCCGCGATGGAAAAAGTCAGGGCCCTGATATGGTCCGCCACCACGCGGTGGGCCATGGAACCGTCGAAGGCCGCCTTCTCGGCCTCCGTAAGCGTCTTGCCTGGCGCCGGGAAGGGCACGTAAGGCTTGCCGCTAAGCTTCGCGATAGCGTCAAGCAAGGGCATGAAGACGTCAGTCTCGTAATTGCTGTATTTCTTCTGCACAACGGAGGTCAAACGCTCCAAGCCCGCGCCGGTATCCACGCAGGGCCTCGGCAGTTTTTCCAGACTTCCATCCGGCTGGCGGTTGAACTGCGTGAAGACCAGATTCCAGAGCTCCATGCAGCGCTTGTCGTCGAAGGGCGCCGGTTCCGCCAATCCGAAATAAGCCGGCAGGTCGATATGGATCTCGCTGCACGGTCCGCAGGGGCCCGTGTCCCCCATTTCCCAGAAGTTGTCCTTCTTGCCCAAACGGACGATCTTTTCCGCGGGCACATGTTCCTTCCAGATCTCGAAGGACTCGTCGTCGTCCAAATAGATGGTCACCCAGAGATATTCCTTGGGCAGCCCCATCTCCTTGGTCAAAAATTCCCAGGCATAAGCGATGGCTTCTTTCTTAAAATACGCCCCGAAAGAAAAATTCCCCAGCATCTCGAAGAAGGTGTGGTGCCTGGGGGTCTTGCCCACGTTGTCCAGATCGTTGTGCTTGCCGCCCGCCCTTATGCATTTCTGGCAGGAAGTGGCGCAAGGCGCCGGGGGATCCTGGATCCCGATGAAAACGTTCTTAAACTGGTTCATGCCGGCGTTTGTGAACAAAAGCGTCGGGTCGTCCTGGGGGATGACCGGGGAACTTTCCGCGGGCATATGCCCCCGGTCCACGAAGTATTTCCGGAAGCGCTCGCGTATCTCTAAGGAAGTAAGCATAGTTCTCTAATAAAATAGTTAAATTATTTGTTTATTATAGCAAAAACGCCCCTCCAAAGGAATACTGCGACCGTCCCCCTTTCTTGCTTTTAAAACCGCCTTTTAGTAGAATTCAAAAGGTTGCCGAAGTGATGGAATTGGTAGACGTAGCGGATTCAAAATCCGCCGGGAGTGATCCCGTGGGAGTTCGATTCTCCCCTTCGGCACCACCCTTTTAAAACAAAAACAGCGCCGCTCACGCGGCGCTGTTTTTTTTACCTGATGGTAAGGTTCGCTTTGGTCAGGGCTTCCAGGACTTTCTGGTGGGCCTTGTCCACTTCCTCGATCGTCAGCGTCCTGTCCTCGGCGCGGTAAGTGAGCCTGTAGGTAAGGCTCCTTTCGCCTTCCGCCATCTTGTCGTCGCGGTAGAGGTCGAGGACAGAAACGTCGGTAAGGAGTTTCCCGCCGGCTTTTTTGATGACGGAGACGACGTCCTGGTTGCTGGTTTCTCCCGGCACCATCAGGGAGACGTCCCTTTCGGAGGCCGGGAACTTGGGCAGCTTCTTGTAGGTGTAGGATTGGCGGGCGGTCTCGGTAATAACGTCGAGGTCGAGCTCGCAGACAACCAGGCGGCCCTTGAGGTCAAGGTCTCTCACGACTCGGGGATCCATCTCGCCGATGAAGCCGAGTTCTTTTTTCTTGCCGTGGTAAGTAAGGGAGATCTTGGCGGTCCTGCCGGGATGCAGTCCCGGAATAGCCGCGGCCTCAAAAGACATTTCCGGAAGGCCTAAGCGTTCCTTGAGGATCTCCAGAACGGTCACGCCGTCGGTGTAGTCCACTTCCCTGGCTTTCTCAGACCAGGTCTTCTCTTTGGCTTCGCCCCAGAGAGCGAAGGAGAGTCTTTCAAGTTCCGTAAAGCTTCTGCCGTCGGGGGCGTTCAAATAGGCGCGGCCAAGCTCGAAAAGCTTGACGCCCTGCTGACCTTTGGCGGAGTTGGTCTGGCAGTTCTTGATGAGTCCGGGATAGAGTATCGTTCTGACCTGGGACTGGTCTAAGGTGGCGGAGTTGGAAAGATAGATGATGTCCTCTTCCTTAACTTCCGCGCCCGCCGCTTTCATAAGTTCCGAGGAGACCAGCGTGGGGTTAAGGACTTCCCTAAGGCCGGCGCCAGCCAGGATGTTCCTGATCTTGTCGCGCATGAGGAAGTTCGGCGGAACGGGCTTCTGGCTGTAATAGGGAATGCTGTCGTCAAGGGGAATGGAATCATAGCCCAGCATCCTGGCCAGATCCTCGGAGAGGTCGGCGCTGACGTGAACGTCCACGCGGTAATCCGGCACGGTGACGCTGACCTGATCGCCGCTTTCCGGGGTAAGCTTGTAGTTGAGGCCGGTAAGAATTTTGCGCGCCTCTTTCTCCGCGATGTCCATGCCAAGCAAGCCTGTGCATTTCTTAAGGGAGACGCTGATGGTCTCGCTCTTTTCAAGGTTGTTCGCGTCCACCACGCCTTTCCTGGCGACGGCGCCCGCGAATTGAGTCATGAGTTCCACCGCGCGCTCGCTGGCGTATTCGCAGGTGCCGCGGATGCATCTCTCGTAGCGGCCGGAGGCTTCCGACTGCAGGGCGAGTTTTCTGGAAGTTCTTCTGATGTTCGGGCCGTAGAAATAGGCGCTCTCAAGCAGAATGGTCTCAGTGGCGTTCGTCACGCCGGAATCTAATCCTCCCATCACGCCGCCGATGGCCACGGGCTTTTCGCCGTCCGTGATCATGAGCATTTCATTGTCCAGCGTTCTTTCCTCGCCGTCCAGCGTCACGAATTTCTCGCCTTCATTGGCGCGGCGCACCACGATCTTTTTCGTGGCGATCTTGGCGTAGTCGAAGGTGTGCAGCGGCTGGCCGGTCTCCAGCATCACGTAGTTGCTTATGTCCACCACGTTGTTGATGGGGCGCATGCCGCAATGGTAGAGCCTGAACTGCATCTTAAGGGGCGACGGTCCGATCTTAACGTTGTCTATGATCCTCGCGGTGTAGCGCGGGCAGAGCTCGGGATCGTCAACCGCGACGGTGACGCCGTCTTTGGATTCCAGATCGTTCACGGGATACTCGGGTTTCCTGGGCTGCCAGTTGAGATATTTCTCGTCAGTCAAGGACAGTCTGGCCGCGATTTCCCTAGCCACGCCGATGTGGGACAAAAGGTCCGGGCGGTTGCCGGGAATGTCCAGCTCGAAGATCCAGTCCTCGCCCTGAAGCAGCGTGGAGAAAGGCGTGCCCGCCGTGAATTTGCTGTCGAGGAAGAGCAGCGATTCATGGTCGCCGCTTATGCCCAGTTCGTCCGCCGCGCAGCACATGCCGAAGGAGTCCACGCCCCTAAGTTTCGAGGCCTTGATCTTGAAGTCCCCGAAGTTCGCGCCGATCTTGGCCACCGGCACGGTGTCGCCGACTTTTATGCCGGGAGCGCCGCAGACGATCTGCAGCACTTCGTCGCCTACGTCCACTTTGCAGACGTGCAGTTTGTCCGCCTGGGGATGCTCGGCCACTTCCAGAAGTTTTCCTATTACCACGTTGTCATAGGACATCCCGACTTTCTTGAGGCCGTCCACCGTCATGCCCTGGGCGGTCATGATCTTGGACAGTTCCTCGGGAGTATAGGGAATGTCAATAAGTTCTTTCAGCCATTCGTACGATATATTCATGCTTCACCTCTAAATTACTCTTTCTTGGCCGCGGCTTCCGCCTTGGCTTTTTCCGCCTGGAGATACGCCATCACAAGGCCTTTGCCGACGCGCATGCTCTGAAGTAGAGACCTTTGCGCCGGGCAGTTGTAAGCGCAGCTTCCGCATTCGATGCAGTCCCTGACGCGCAGCTGCATCAGAAGATCAACGCGCTTCGCGATGGCCGCCTGGTCCAGCTGCGTGGGAGAAAGCCCCATGGGGCAGACCGTCAGGCATTTTCCGCAGCGCAAACAGGGATCCTGGTTGGCCTTCTCGGCGAAAGCCTCGGAGAACGCCAGGATGCCGGACGTTCCCTTCGTCACGGGAATGTCGAGATTGCCGGTGGCGAAACCGGTCATCGGTCCGCCCAAAACAAGCTTGGAAAGTTTCTCGGGAATTAGCCCGGCCTGCTCCAATACGAAGCCTATCCTGGTGCCGATCTGCACGAGATAGTTTCCGGGTCTCGTCACGGCGTCGCCGGAAACGGTAACGACTCTCTGCACCAGGGGAAGGCCGGTGTCGAAAGCGTCCGCCAAAGCGCAGGCCGTGCCTACGTTGAAGACCGCCGCGCCCACCGCCGCCGGCAAAGCGCCCGAGGGCACTTCCCTGCCGGTCAGGGCGTAGATGAGCTGTTTCTCGCCGCCCTGCGGGTAGCGCGTCCTAAGTGGCTGCACGAAAAGCCCGGGGTAAGCCCCGCCCGCCAGTTCCTTATTCAAGGCCTCGATGGCTTTGGGCTTGTTCTTCTCTATGCCAATAATGCATTTCTCACAGCCGAAGCCCAGTTTCAAAAGGAACGCGCCTCTCAAAACCTTGCCCGGGCTTTCCAGCATGAGCCTGTTGTCGCAGTTCAAAAAGGGCTCGCACTCCGCGGCGTTGATCAGGACCACTTCGATCTTCTGGTCGGGCGGAGGGCTGAGCTTCACATGGCTCGGGAACGTCGCGCCGCCCATGCCGGCCAAACCAGCCGCGGCCACGGCTTTCTTGACGGCTTCCGCCGTCAGTTCCGTGCAGGTGCTTTCCTCGAACGCCAGCGGATTCTCCTCGTCCGGCTTGATCTCGATGGCCGGAACCACGCGCCCCAGCGCGTTGCAGGCGGTGTCGAGTTTTACGACCGTCCCGTTGACGGGGCTGTGAACCGCGGCGGAAACGAACCCGCCCGGCTCCCCTATCATCTGTCCCCTGGTAACATGGTCGCCTTTCGCCACCACGGGCTTGCAGGGCGCGCCGATATGCTGGGAAAGGGGCACCAAAAGCGTCTCCGGAAGCGGCATGGCCGTTATCGGAGCGTTGGCGGTTATGAACTTGTAGTCCGGCGGATGAACGCCGCCCTTGAATGTGAAGACTTTCATACCAATAAATAAAGTTTGGATTATTTATTTATTGTATCAAAAGCCCACTTTTTCCGCGATGCCCCAAACCCCCAAAAATGAACTGTTCGATTTTCTCGAACAGTTAAATTAAAGCTTTAATCAGACTTTGGATCGCCGTATTCCCTTATCATGGCTTCTATGGAAATTACCCATTGCCTGCCGTATTTGCAGGCATCGACGCCGTCAACGAGTTTTCCATAGGAAATAGCCTTGCGAAGGGTGCTCTCGTTGAGCCCCCAAAGTTTTGTTGCCTCGGTGAAAGCGATCAAGCCGTCGAAGGGAGTCTTTACCGCTTTGCCGTTTGCGAACAATTCGTCGCAGGAAAGATCGATGTCATCGTTCCAGATCACTCCGCAGCCGCCGACATCGACTTCAACGTCGTAAAACAACTCTTCCGATTTTTCCAAAGCTCTGAAAGCTTTCCATTTTTTGAAAAGCGGTTTAACATCATAGATCTTGGTTACGCCTTCAGTGAACTGAACAAGAAGGCGGAATTTCGGCAGCGCGCTGACTCCCTTTATTTTGTGAAACATAAAATTCTCCTCTATTCTAGCGGGGCAATTTTCTTAAACTCTTGAGTGTCCCACATTATTAAAAGTTCTTTTCTATGAAGATTAAGCCATTCCCTTACCAACAGAAGCGCCTTAGGCGGAATTTTCCCTTCCATTACTTCGCCTGACATAATGCTGATGGTTGACATATCATCGCCATATATGGCGTGAATATGAGGCAGATTATGTTCAGCTTGCTGAAAGTACATACGAATTATTATCCCATAGAATCTAGAGATTACTGGCATAGGTATTGTTTATGATTATATCACTAAATAGTGATAAGGTCAATAGCGCTTATTTGCAGTATCGTTCCTAGAATATGAAAAAGCAAACAGGATTGCAATGATTTTGGAAAATGCTATTGAAAGATATAGCATTGTCCATCTAAATAGAGATATCACCAAATAAAAAAGCAATATGCAAAATATACATATTGCTCTTTAAAATCAATTGATGAAAATATGGGCAGACCATTTTCGTGAACTCACGAAAAACAAACATTATCAACAACTTACATTATCAATAATGATTATTCAGCGGTGTTTTCTGATGCGAAATATACTAATCAGACCATTTTCGTGAGCTCACGAAAAACAAACATTATCAACAACTTACACTAAGGAAAACGATTGATAGGCAGTGTTTTCTAATGCGAAAAAAATTCAGTTAGACCATTTTCGTGAGGTCACGAAAATGATCGGAAGTGCGTTTTTTAGTTACTGCAAAAGTTTGCTCGTCTTCTTAACAAAGGCAGCAAAAGTAAAGCAAACATTCCGAACGGTTCCGGAACCTCGCATCTTAAATATGGCATTCCTTCGTCTTCGTCTATATCCCAAACGTTTTCAAAATCCCAGTTTTCAAACGTCGCCTGCCGCTTCATTTCCTCGTCGGTCTTGGCAATAGCCAAATCGTCCGTGAAATTTGGGGCCTCCCTATAATAGCAATCCTTTATATTTAACGTGTTGACAGTGTTGGTCAATTGGTAAATAAATGCCGCGCTATAAACTATGCTTTCGCTTGCTTCACACGCGGTGTAACAACGCTCGATGTTCAAAACTGTGTTCGTATTATAATCCAGGAACGCTGCACCTATTAATCCAACTACGGAGTGTCTGTCATCCGGGTCGCATTCCACGATGAAATCCGTGTAGCAATCTTCTATGGTTACCTCGGCGTTGTAATACGTAGTTCCTAGCGACAAAATTAAAGTTAACCCGGAAACTAGCGTTTCTGGTTTTACTTTAACTTTTCCCTTGAAACAGGTGTTTTTTATGATGTTTTTACCTCCTCTCAAATGCAAAGTCGTCATTAAAGCACCGTATGATCTTGGTTCCCCTTCCACAATTTCCCCTTCGTCTATTTCCGCTTCGACAACGCAATTTTCAATTCTTACATCGTTGCCAGCAACTGTCCCCACCAGAGCTGGAGTTTTTACCAAAAGACCTCTGATGTGGCAGTTTTCAAAAAAGCCGGTTTTGTTGTTCGATGAGTGTAAACATTTAGCTAATGCGCAGGTCTTTTTTCCTTCTGCGCCTTGTATCCTAATATTTTTTAACTGAAAATAACCGGTGCCGAACAATGCGCCTTTTTCGTTTGGCTCTAGCCCATAGATGGTGAAGCATTGCCCATCGTAGGCGAAGAGGTTGTTTTTGGAAAAGTCTATGTCTGACCAAGCATAGTCGCCGCCTTGCTGAGTTGCGCTTGCGTCGATGTCTTTTATCTGCTTGCAATAGACCGGAACGTTGGGATCCATTTCGGATGTTTGTTGCCTGAGCCAGAAAAAGTTTTCCAAGCGGTCAAACAAGTAAGGGCTTTCCTTAGTGCCTTCGCCGGCGGGTTTAACAGATACATCTTCTGCAAAAAGGCAGAAGGAAGCCAGGAAGCTCAGTAGCAATATTTTTTTCATAAGAGCTGACTCCATGAACAAGTTAAACGACTACACTTGCTATTATTATATTAAAAAATTCATTAAAAAAACATGTAAGCTGTTTGGCTCTATTTATTTAGCGCTTGTTTTGTCGAGGGTTTCAACTTTGACGCGGCTGATGCGTCTGGGAGTGGCGGAAATGACGGTGAATTTGACTTTGCCCTGCGTGTAAGATTCGCCGGGGGCTGGGACTTTGGAGGCCAGTTTCATGACGAGGCCGCCTATGGTGTCGTAGCCTTTGCGGTCAAAGATGACGTTCAGGGCTTCGCCGACTTTTTCGGCGTCCGCCCTGCCGTCGCATTCCACGCTGCCGTCGGGGTTCTTGTGCAGGACGTAGCGGGGAGTAATGTCGAACATCGTACCGACGATCTCCTCGGCGACGTCGATGGGAGTGATCATGCCGGTGACGGCGCCGTATTCGTCGACGGCGAAGGCGAGTTTGGCGCCCTGCTTCCTGAGGTCCCTTATGATGATGTCGGCGCTTAAGAGTTCCGGAACGAAATTGATGTCTTTGTACATGACTTCAGAAAGCGGCTTGCGCTCGGCGTTTTGGTCAAGCATGACGGCTTTCAGGGCCAGGCCCTTGTACATAATGCCTTCCACGTTCTCCGGACGTTCGTCATAGACCGGGAAGATGGCGTCGTTTTTGTCGGCGGTGATGTCAAGGAAGTCGCCGACCGTCATGGTAGAGGGGAAGCACTGCAATTCAATGATGGGCGTCATGACGGAAGCGATGGTCTGCTGGGTAAGGTCCATGGCGCGCTTGATGAAAAGGAATTCCTCGTTGGTCAGGGCGCCCTCTTCCCTGCCCATGGAAGTCATGGCTTCCACTTCTTCCTTGGCGACGATCTGTCCGCCGCCTTTGCCGCCCAGCGGCTTGGCGATAACGGAAGTGATCCAGTCAAGGATCATGAGAATGGGCTTGAAAAGATTCCTGAAGAACAGAAGCGTGGGGGCGATCTTGAAAGAGAAGGAAGCCGGGTCGTTGAGGCCGATGGCCTTGGGCACGACTTCCCCGAAGATCAGCATGGCGGGCGTCGCTATCAGCGTTGTGAGGAGCGAGGTGGAGACGCTCTCGGGAAGATGCAGTGCGAGCCTCATCTTGTCCATCAAGGGCGTCACGAGCGCCGAAGTCATGGTGTTGAACAGATTGGTGCCGAGCAGAATGCAGGAGAGCGTCAGGCTCATCGTGGTTATGAGCTTGTAGGTGGCAATAGCGCCGCTTTTCTTGCCGAGGCAGCTCTTGACATATGAGCGGTCGACGGAAAGCAAGGCGATCTCCGAGCCGGCGCAGAAGAAGCAGCCCATGAGGCAGAAAACAACGGCTATGATAAGGGCTGCGGTCACAGGGCTCCTCCGTTGTCAATGGGCCTTAATCTTACGGTCTCGAGCTTCAGGCCGCTGCGCTTCAATATGGTGATCTTCAAGCCTTCGCTCTCGAAGGTGTAGCCGACTTCCGGGATCTTCCCGGTCACGCGCATAATGTAGCCGGCTAATGTGGCGTCAAGGTCCGTCGGGAAATTAAGGGAGCATTCCCAGTTGAGGTCCACGAGTTTCGCGGAAGCCGCGGAGATAATGTCCCCGTTCGGCCGGAAGTGGATCTCCCTTTCCTTCAAGCCCATTATGCCGCCAAGCATGGTGTCGACGGCCTCGTGGCGCTGGATGACGCCGTCAGTTCCGCCGTATTCGTCAAGGATTATGGCGATCATCTCCTTTTTGTCGCGCATCTCTTCGATGAGTTCATCGAGAAGCCTGGTGCCGGGACTAAGGAAAGGCGGATGAATGAAGTCGGAGGAATCGATGAGATCTTTTATAACGGCGTCTTTTTTAACGGCGCGCCAGTTGTTAGAGAGCGCTGCGATCTCCAGGATGCCGATGATGCGGTCGATGCTGCCTCTGTAGACGGGAAGGAAATAGACGCCGGTGCGCTCGGCCAGGGCGACCGCCTGGAAAAGATTTTCCTCCTCGCTTATGGCCGTCATCTCAGTTCTGGGAGTCCTGACGTCCACCGCCTTCATCGTTCTGAAGGCGCAGATGGCGTGGATCATGTCCGCCTCGTTCATTTCGAGCGCGCCCTTCTCCTTGCTCGACATTAAGGCCGCCAGATACGTTTCCCGCGTGAAACGGTCGGCCTTCTCGAGAGGAAGTCCCATAAGCCTTAAGATGCCGTTGGAGACTATGCGCAGGGCGAAACGGAAAGGCGCGCAAATGTAGCAGCAGAAACTGATGGGATAGACCGCGATCTTGGACACGGTCATGTAGTTGCCAAGGCTTATGACCTTGGGCGTGATCTCTCCGAAAATAAGGAGCAACACGGTCACCACGAAGACCGCTATGGGAAGTCCGCTAGGCCCGAAAAGATCGAGGAAGATCTTACTGAGCAGGGCGGAAAGGATCGTGTTGACCAGAAGATTGCAGAGGAGAAGGGTGTTCAATACGCGCCTGGGATTGGAAAGGAGTTTCGCGATGGCGGCGCCTACTTTTCCTCCCCTCTCCCCCAGCATCTTCAGCTGCACTCTGCTAAGGGTAAAGAAAGCCGTTTCGGAGCCGGAGAAGAACGCCGAAAGGATTATCAGGACAGCTATTGTCAGATAAATTTTTACCACTTAGCAAAAGCGCGTTACTTGGCGAGAGAGCCCATGGGGTCCCAAGGCTTCAGCTCGATGAGCTTGGTCTTCAGGACTTTCTTGAGTTTCTCGGAAAGATATTTCTTATTGACGGCGACTTCGTAGGTGTATTCGCTGAACCATTCGTCGGTCATGGTCAGGAAGCCTTTGCCTTCGTTCTTGTCGCCCCAGCTGTTCTCGATGAGCCAGCGGACGGGTTTGCCCTTCTTGTCGAGGTCGACGGCCGTCAGGACCATGGCGTGGTTCATGCGGCTCTCGTTGTAGTCGAGGCGCTGGGCCTTGTTGAGCTTGCAGCCGGCGTTGCCGAGGAGATCATCGTCGTAGAGGTTGAGGTCGAGAATGCCCAGGTTGCCGTCGAGCTGTTTGCCTACGTCGCAGCCGAACCAGACGACTTCCTTGCCCTTGATGGTCTTGATGGCCGCTTCCTTGATGGTGTCGATGTCGACGTTGAGGTATCTGACGGGATGACCGCCCACCACGTTGCCGAGGAACTTCACGGTGTACATCTTGTTGTAGGGTTTGTCCTTGGTGGGGGCGTTGATAAGACAGATATAGTCGTCAAGGTTGATGCCCACGAATTCCTTGTAGAACTTCTGCGGGGTCATGACGCCGGTGCGGTGGAATTTGTCCTTCTTGTCGCGCCACTGCCAGACGAACTCGGTGGGAGGCGTGCCCATGTGGATGGTCAGGATGTTGTAGAATTCCTGAACCATCTCGCCTTTCTTTTCCCTAAGATCGGCGATCTTGGAGCCTTTCTTGTAGGCTTCCCTGAGCGTGCAGGCGTATTCTTTCAGTTTGCCGGTAAGGATGCCGTTCATGGCGCCGGTGGAGGAGCTGCTGAAGCTCTCGGGGTAGACGGTCTTGGGAACGAGGCCGTATTTCTGGACCAGGTTGACCATCATGTCCCACTGGCCGCCGTCGCCCAGAGGATCGGAGAGAAGGTGCTGGATGAGGCGGCCGTCGGTCTCCTCTTCCATGGTCTCAAGAATCGATTCAAGGAAGTAATTGGCCTTTTCCAGCTTGTCCCAGAACATGGGGTAAGCCTGGGAGAACTCGAACTCGTCCACGTTCATCTTCTTGATGGCTTTCATGCGGAAGGTGTTCAGAGCGGAGAAGAGCCAGCAGCGGCCGCTGCCTTTCTGGTTCGTGATGGAAGGCGTCTTGATGTAATCGGAAAAGACGCGCCTCGGGGCCTTGATAACGTCCCAGTTGGTCACGGCGGCGCGGGGGCCGCTCTTCGTGACGGCGTTCATCGCGAGCTTGTTCTTCGGGCATTTGGAAAAGTCTTTGGCCAGTTTGCCAAGGTATTCCTTGTTCAGTTCTTTGTTCATGTTTCTCCTTAATATGTTTGGGTTATTTATAAGCCTTTTGGTTTGAATTTAAAAGGGGCTTTTAGTAGAATTACAGCAATTGAGTCGGGGCGTTTAGCTCAGTTGGTTAGAGCGCTACCCTTACAAGGTAGAAGTCACTGGTTCGAGTCCAGTAACGCCCACCATTAAAGTTCCTCCCTCTCTTTCATGACTCTCAGCTGCTGCGCCGGATCCAGTCTGTCCAGAAAAAGTATCCCGTCCAAGTGATCCGTTTCGTGCTGCAATACCACGCTCAGTACTCCGCCGTCCGACTCGATCTCTACCGGTTCGCCGGCTTCGTTGAAACCCTTGGCAAGGACGTGCGCGCTTCTTACTACTTCGCCCCACAAGCCCGGGCAGGAGAGGCAGCCTTCGTCCCCTCTTATCTCCCCTCTCATCTCTGATAATTCAGGGTTGATCAGGACCTGCGGTTTTCTTCTCTTCGTGGTCCTCGGGTCGAAGACGATGATCCTAAGGTCGCTTCCGACCTGCGGAGCCGCCAATCCCACGCCTTTCTTGTAGTACATCGTCTCGATCATGTCGGCGATGAGCTTTTTGATGGCCGGCGTTATTTTCGTAACGGGCTTGCAGATCACTCTCAGCCTTTCGTCACCTTCGGTCAGGACTTTCAGTTTCATTTTTCCTTCCTTACGGTAGAAGTGAAACCATGCGCCGGAAGCAGTTCGTATTTTGAAAACACTTCCATCGTTTTGGACATGTTGGCAAAGCCTGTCTCGTCCGCTTTCATAACGCTCATGCGCTTCAGGAACGTGGCGGTGGAAAGCCCGCTCATAAAGGCGGCCGCGGCGCCCGTGGGCAGCACGTGGCTGGGGCCGAAGGCGAAGTCGCCCATCGGCACGGGAGTCCATCTGCCAAGGAAGACCGCGCCGGCGTTAGTTATGTGCGCGAGGACAGCCTCGTCGTCTTTCGTCATGATCTGCAGATGTTCGGGAGCGATCGCGTTCGAAGCCGCGGCGGCTTCCTTAAGGTCCTTGACGACAACAGCGGAAAGATTATCAAGCCCGGCCTTTTCGACCGCGCCGGCAAGTTCCCCTTTGTTGAGGGATCTGACTTCCGCGAAAACGGCTTCGGCCAGCTTTTTGCTCGTCACGATGACATAAGTTCTGCTGCCGTGATGCTCCGCCTGCGACATGATGTCGGCAGCGACGAAGCGCGGCTCGGCCGTTTCATCGGCGATTATGAGGCTCTCGCTGGGGCCGGCGATAAGGTCGACGTTGACCGTGCCGAAAAGCTGGCGCTTCATTTCCGTGACGGCCGCGCTGCCCGGTCCCGCTATCACGTCGACTTTCGGAATGGCCCTTGTGCCTAAGCACATGGCCGCGACCAACGAGGGGCCGTGGCCGCGGTAGAGTTCCTTGACGTTAAGAAGCCTGCAGGCCGCCAAGATCCCGGGATTGACCTTTCCCTCGCTGTCGCAGGGCGTGGCAAGGCAGACGCTCTTAACTCCCGCTACTTGGGCCGGGATAACGCTCATCAAAACGCTGGAGACAAGGGGCGCGGTGCCGGCGGGAACGTAGACGCCCGCTCTCTCGACAGGACGGTACACTTCGCCGAATTCCCCGCCGAAGGGAGCTTTCTCCCGCCACTCTGAGCGGAGCTGATGCTCGTGGAAAGCGCGGATGCTCTCCGCGGAACGTAAAATAGCCTTTTCAAGGTCTGGAGGACATTTCGCGTTCTCGATCTCCCTTTTGCTGACCTTGAGTTTGCTGGGGCTGAGGGGGCACTTGTCGAACTGGGCGGTGTATTCGCAGACCGCCGCGTCGCCTTCTTTCATTACGCTCTTTATGATCGAGCTGACCGTCTCTTTTAATTTCTGGGAAGGCCTTGTGCCTTTGCGCTCAGAGAGCAGCTCCTCCAAAGCCTCTTTAGTCTCTATGATCTTCATGAATTTATCTTGAAAATTATTTTCATCATTATATCAAAAGGCGCCCCTATCTACGCCTGGCTTTCTCAAAGGAAAGCTCCGCTTCCTTTTTGACCGCCTTCTCTTTCAGGGCCGCGCTCTTGTCGTAACTGTGCTTGCCTTCGCAAAGCCCCAGCTCAACTTTCACTTTGCCTCTTTTGAGGTAGAGTTTCAGCGGGATCAGCGTCAAACCTTTCCGCTCGATCTTCTGGCTGAGGCGGATGATCTCGTTGCGGTGCATCAGAAGCTTCCTCGGCCTCTCCGGATCGTGGTTGAAGCGGTTGCCCTTGTCGTACTCGTTGATGCGGGAGCCGATCATCATCATTTCGCCCTTAACGGGCTTGCAGTAAGCCTCCTGGATGCTCCCCTGCCTTTCCCTTAAGGCTTTCACTTCCGTTCCCACGAGCTCCAGCCCGGCTTCGTAAGTTTCCAGGATGTGATAATCGTAGTGCGCCTTGCGGTTCTGGACCAGCACGGGCGAAGCGTTCTTCTCTTCCTTCTTAGCCATTTTCGCCCCGTTTCCTGGTTTCCAAAAATTCCGCCGCGAACTCTTTGAAGCGGTCTTCCAGGATCGCTTCGCGCATCTTTTTCATAAGCCCGAGATAGAAATGCAGATTGTGCACCGTAAGGTAATAGCCCGCCAATGATTCGCCCACGTTGAAGAGATGCCGCAAATACGCCCTCGTGTAGCGCTGGCAGACCGGGCACGAACATCCCTCTTCCAGAGGCCGCTCGTCCAGGGCGTAGCGCCCGGCTTTCACCGGCACGTTCCCGAAGCTTGTGAAGGCCGTGCCGTTCCTGGCGTTCCTGGTCGGCATCACGCAGTCGAACATGTCTATGCCAGCCATCACGCAGTTCACAAGGTCTTCCGGAGTGCCCACGCCCATAAGATAGCGCGGCTTATTTTCCGGCATATGGCCGTCGCACAAAAAATCGCAGACGCGGTACATTTCCGCGGGCGGCTCTCCC
>DFCM01000021.1 GCA_002366995.1 bacterium UBP3_UBA3054
ACGATCTTCATTACTTTGCCGAAGGCCTGGCTGTCGGTGACCACGAGCGTCGGAGTTATCTTGGTGAGGGCCTGGGCGAGCTCGGTGTCTCTCGTGACGAGCGGGAGAGCGCCTTTTTCCAGGGCGTCCCTGATCACCTGCTGCTGGGGAAGGATGAGCCTGCCCTTGGGAGCGGCGGAGTCGATGGGGACGACTAGGAAGATGATGTCGCCGGGAGAGACGAGGTCCTGGATGAGGGGGATAGAGTCTTTCTGGGGCTTCAGTTTGCCTAAAGCTTCCTTCAAAGCGTTCACGCCTTCTTTGGTCAGGGAGCTGACGAGATATTCCTTGGAGTATTTCTGCTTTTGCTCTTCCGTTAGGAGGTCGGCTTTGTTGTAGGCGACTAGGTATGGAAGGGCTTTCTTCTTGAGTTCCTCGATAACGGCCTTCTCCGCCTCGGTAAGGCCTGTTTGGGCATCGGCCACTACGATGGCCATGTCCGCCTGGCGAAGGGCCTCCTTGGTCTTCTCAATGCGCTTAGATCCCAGTTCCCCGGTGTCGTCCAGACCCGGAGTGTCTATGAGGACGACCGGGCCGAGGGGAAGGAGCTCCATGCTCTTCTTGACGGGGTCGGTGGTAGTGCCGGAAATAGCGGAAACTACCGCCAGGTCCTGATTGGTCAGGGCGTTCAAGAGGCTGGATTTTCCGGTGTTGGTCCGGCCGAGGAAGACTATATGCAGTCTGTTGGAAGCGGGGGTGGCGTTCAGCGACATAAACTCGATTTTCCTTGGATTTTCCTGGGAATATATTAACATATACGCCGCGAAAAAAAGTATGCCATTCCAAAGGCAAGTTTGGAATGGCATAAACTATTCCAAAGTGGGCTTTGGAATGGCATAAGTTTTAGAAGCGGAAGTCGCGTTCGCCTTCCTCGATCTTTTGGAGGCGTTCCCTTAGGATGCGGCGGATGTTCTCGCTGGGGACGTTGTCGATCTCTTTCTGGATCAATTTTTCGCCGATCTCTTTCGTTTCGGGCTTGGCGTAGTCCATCAAGTATTCCTTCAAGGTCATCAGCGCGTTGGGGTGGCAGCAGTTCAAGATCTTCCTTGATTTGCAGAGGCTCATGAAACGGTCGCCGGTCCTGCCCTCGCGGTAGCAGGCCGTGCAGAAGCTCGGGATATATCCGATCTTCATGAGCCAGTTCATGACCTGGTCTAAGGTGCGGTTGTCGATTACGTCGAACTGGGCGGAGGATTCGTCCTCGGGCTCTTCCTCGGCGTAGCCGCCGACGCTCGTCCTGGAGCCGCCGGAGATCTGCGAGATTCCGAGGTGCAGGACTCTTTCCCTGGTCGCTTTGCTTTCCCTTGTGGAGACGATCATGCCGGTGTAGGGGACGGCGACTCTGATGCAGGCGACGATCTTGGCGAAAGTGTCGTCGTCGATAGAATTGTCGAAGGCGGCGGGATCGATGTCGTCGGCGTGGCGGATCCTAGGAACGCTTATGGTGTGCGGGCCGACGCCGAAGGCCGCTTCTAAGTGCTCGGCGTGCATAAGGAGCGCCGCGAATTCATAGCGGAAGAGGGAGAGGCCGAAGAGAACGCCTAAGCCTACGTCGTCGATGCCGCCCTGCATGGCCCTGTCCATGGCCTCGGTGTGCCAGGCGTAGTTGTGCTTGGGGCCGGTGGGATGCAGCGTCTCGTAGTTTTCCTTGTGATAGGTCTCCTGGAAGAGGATGTAGGTGCCGATGCCGGCTTCCTTGAGCTTCCTGTAATTTTCCACCGTGGTGGCCGCGATGTTGACGTTCACGCGCCTTATTGCGCCGTTTTTATGCTTGATGCCGTAAATGGTCTTGATGCATTCCAGAACGTACTCGATAGGGTTGTTCACCGGATCTTCGCCGGTCTCCAGGGCGAGGCGCTTGTGGCCCATGTCCTGGAGGGCGATGACTTCCTTTCTCACTTCCTCCTGGGTCAGCTTTTTCCTCGGGATGTGTTTGTTTTTGAAGTGATAGGGGCAGTAGACGCAGCCGTTCACGCAGTAGTTGGAAAGGTAGAGGGGCGCGAAGAGGACGATGCGGTTGCCGTAGAAATCTTTTTTGATCTGCTCCGCCAGGGCGTAGATCTTCTTCGTCTGCTCGGGCAGTTCGCAGGCCAAAAGGACGGAGGCCTCCCTGTGGGACAGGCCTTTCAGTTCTTTGGCTTTCTCTATGATGGAATCTATGAGCGCGGCGTCGCGCTTGTGTTCGTCGGCGTATTTTAAGGAAGCCAGCACTTCCTCGTGATCTATGAATTCTTCCGCGTGCGGTGATTTGACGTTGTACATCTTTACCTTCTGCCTGACTGATTTTGTTTTTGTCCTTTATGTCAAGCGTATATATTATACCGCTTTCCGAAAAAACTAAATCAGGCGGGTTTGGGGTATGGGAATTAAGTATCTGTGGTATAATTGAAAAAGAGGATAAATTATGCCCAGAAACACCATATCCGTAATGAACCAGGCGATAGCGGCCTGCTTAGGCTTCCTTACCATCTGCGTTGTCGTCTATGTTTTGAAGATCGGGAAACCGATCCTTCTGCCTTTGGTCATAGCGATCTGCCTGTGGTACCTTATCAACTCCCTTGAGGAGCTGAT
>DFCM01000068.1 GCA_002366995.1 bacterium UBP3_UBA3054
CCGTATTCCCTGGGCGCCCCGGGAGGCGTGTTGTGGCAGCCGAAGCTGTGGTCGAAAAGGCTGTTCCTGTTGTTTTCCGCGTAGGTGTCGATGTAGTGGCGGCCGCCCATGGTGTGGCCGTCCTCATGGCACCAGCCGGTGCCGCCCAAAAAGTCGGAGTCCATGCAGTTGAAAGGAATGGATTCGGAGCCGGTAATGGAATAGTTGACGTTGGCGAGGCCGGTGTAAGTGGCGTGCTTGATGCCGATACTTCCCATGTCGCATCCGTAGCGGCAGCGCATGTCGTAAGCGTCCTGGCAGCCGTTCCTATAGCCGTTGAAGTCGCCGAGGCTCTTGCTGGAATTGTGATTGTCAGGGTAATCCGTGAGCAGCTGCGAGTGCCCCAGCCTCAGGCAGGCTTTGATGTTGCTGTTACTAAGAAGCAGCGTGCCATGGACGATGCCGTGCGCCATGAGGTGGTTGATGCCGCCTTTCCTCTTGGAATACTCGTAGGCGTCCTTGGTATAGCAGATGAGGTAATTCTGAGTCACATATTCCGGCACTTCCCAGATGTTGGTGTAGAAGGTGGCCGGCTGCGGGATGGAAGCGTTGGCATGGATCTCAGCCTTCTGCTCTTCCGACATCTCGCTTAGCGCCGCGCCGTCCTCGTTGCCGCAGCGGAAATGCTTCATGCGGCTCTCCTCGCTGTAGGCCGTCAGTTTCCCGCTGGCCTTGGTGTAGAGGATGTTGTATTCCTTGGCCGCGTAGGTGTACTCCATCCAGCCAACCAATGCGTCCTGGTCATAGGTGAAGTGGAAGATCTCCCTGTATCCGTTGTTGCGGGGCTGAAAATAGCCCGCCCTCACTTCCACCATGTTGACGTCGCGGTAAGCCACGCCCACGGTGCCTGTAAAAATTCCTTCGGCGGTCTTGAATATGATCTGATCCTTGTACTTCAGGGCTTTGACCTGTTCCGGGAAATCCGGATCCTGAAGTTTCGTCACGTCGGTGCCCATGATCTTCGAGGCGCTGGCGGATTCGAAGTCCACCACCAGAAGTTCTTTCTCTTTTTCAGGCGGAGTGGCGAAAAGAGAAGCGGTCGTCAGTAAGACAAGCAGATAAAGTTTTTTCATGATCTATCCTTGTGATGTAGTTTCAAGAGAAGCAGGAAAATGAGAGGCGTTATGAAGAGCGGTTCCGGAGTCAGAACGAAATCTTCCGCGTCGTTGTTCTTCAGCGCGATGTCTATGTTAAGGTTGTCGTAGCCCGCAGGCCTGAAACGCAGCGTGGTCGCCGTTTCGCCCAATACGACGTCGAAGAACGGCAGGCCTTCCAGGTTGTAGCGTTTGGCGATGTTCATGGTCTCCCTGTTGAGCACCTGGATCTGACCGTTGGTCACGATCTCGCCGCCTGTCCCGTAGAGCATGCCGCTCAAGACATACTGCCTGCCTCGCATGACAACGTTGCAGGTCGTCGTCTGACTGAAGGACAGGACGTTCGTCACGACCGGTTCCATGCCAGGGTAAGTCAGTTCCGCCAGGTATTCGCCGTAGGGCAGCGTGAACGCGGCGGAGCGGCCTTTCCCGTTGGTCCTGCCCTCCAGGCCGGCGATCTTAATATTTACGCCTTCCAGAGGCAGCGCCGAGCGCTCTCCGGTACAGTTGAAGTAAACGTAGCCCATGCCGCTCTTTTTCCTCATTTGGAAGACGGCTCCCGAGTTCAGGGAAACGTTCGTCAGGATGCCGTCATGTTCAGGATGCATGATGTTAAGGGTCAGGATGCCCGTACCGTTGCCCTGGAATGTCGGGAAAACGAAAGCGCCGTCCGCTCTGTTGGTGATGAAATAGAGTTCGCTGCCAGCCCTCACGCCGACGGCGCAGCCGCCCAGGGGGCCTTCGCCGTAAATGGTATTGGTGATGACCATGCCGTTCAGTTCGAAAGAACTGAACGTCACCTCGGAGGGCTCGACCATAACTTTCAAAAGCTGCGGCGCGGAGACCGCCTCGTCGTCAGCCCGGTAATAGATGAAGCCGTAGGTACCTGGTTTCGCGAAGGGGCCGCAGACAGTTTCCTCGGCGAGCGGGTCTTCCACAAGGCCTATCTCAGGATTCATGGGATCCTCGCGCCAGAAATTGCGTGCGCCGGCCTCGCCCACCAGTGTTACGCATTCGCCTGCGGAGACCGTGATCTCGTCGGAGGAATTTTCCTTTATCCTGGCCTGGTAATAGAGCTCGCGGTCGGGCCTGAACAACAAGGAAGCATGTCCCCTGAGTTCTCCCAGGCTCACCTCGCACTTCACATGGTGGTCTCCGGTATGAGCGAATTCATGCGTGAATTTGGAATCCTCTCTGAGTTCCTGCCAGGTCGTATAGCCGGCGCCCTCACCCCAGTCGAAGCGGATCAGCATGCCCTCCCTGAAGGAAGCCATTCTCGGCCAGACGGTCACGCTGCTGCCCATCTTGTTGAATTCAGTGAGATAAACGGAGGGCATATAGGGCGAGACATAAAAATTGTTCGTGACGGAGGCGGCCAGTTCCCCTTTGACATTGTACCCTTCCAGGACCACGGAATGCTCGCCGCTTTCCAAGCCGTCCTGATAAACCACCGCTCCCGCCCCGCTTATAAATTCGCCGTCCAGAAGCCAGTGGTAACTGTCGCATCCGCGGGAGCCGAAATTGTTCAGCTTCAAAGCGTCGCCCTCGAAAAGATCGAAGTTGCCGTTGATCGCCAAATGCGCTCTTTTGCCCGCCGGAAACCTTATTGTGACAGTGGTCCTTTCCCCGCCTATCACGACGTTGAAATTGCATTGCAAGCCGATGTTATCCTTAATTTCGATACGGTTGAACCTGATGAGCAGCGAGCGCCCGTGGGCGTCGACCGTGCCGGATTCCGGCGTGACCGTGAAAATAGTAGGATTGGTCGTATATTCGATCTCGTATTCGTAAGGTTCCGTTCCAAGGTTGCGCAGCGTGAAAAAGTAGTGGTCCTCGCCCGGCGGGATCACTATGTTATCCTCGAAACTTGGAATGGCCCGCGCAGTCTCGATAATCAGAGGAAGTTCCGTTTCAGAAACGGCGCCGTAGTTGTCCCTGACCTGGCACTTCAGCATATGGCCGCCGGCTGTTTCGTAGGTGTGTACGAACTCGTAGTTCCGGCTCCAGTCCGTCCATTCTTCCGACTCGTCAGCCAGGTAGCGGACTTCCAATACGTCGTTGGTGCCGGGGTCCCAGGGACTGGCCCTGAAGGTCAGAGGACGCTTGGCCATATTGTCGCCCCTGATCATCTCCACGCTCACTTGAGGATAGGAATTCGTGACTGTGAGAGTCGTGTAGTTCGTGACGATGCCGTCGTAAGGACGGCGGCAGGAGCGCATGAGGAGCGTGACGTCGTAGGTCCCGGGCGTGAAGGTGGACATGTAGGCGTAGTACATGTTGTTGGTCTTCATCTGCGACTGCGTGCCGCGCAATTGCCATCTGAAGGCGCTCTCCCAGCCCTTGGAGCCTTTGGCCGAGAAATAGTTGGTCTGGCCCTGGCCCACCACGTAGGGTCCGTTGGGCTCGGGTATCTGAGTCAAGCTTCCGAGAAGTCCCGAGACAGGCGTGGTGAAGAGCCATTCGCTCTCGGCGTCCTTGGGCGCGGCCATATAATACCAGACGGTGTCGCGGGGAGCGTCGTCAACGTAGGAATAGCGTCCGCCTTCATGGGTAACTGTCGCGATCTTCACTCTGTCGGAAAGTTCCTCGCTCTCGCTTCTAAAAATGTCGTATTCGCCGGGCGCGCCAAGGAAGGAGAAGGTGAGATCGTTCTCCCTTTCCTCAAGTTTGGGTTCCTGGGGATGCTGCGCCACGACAACTTCCTCGAAGCTGCGGCCCAGCCTCACTTCGTCCACAATGAACTTGGCGCCCTTGCGGCCTTCTATGATCACCCTGTTTAGAGTGTAGGTTGCGTAATAGCTGAAATTGGCCTGGGCGGTGGAAACGTCGGGCTCGGTCGTGATGTCGGGATCCACCCAGAAGTAGACCTTGCTGGCGTCTATGTCGACTTTCACAAGGAAAAGATTGGTGGAAAAAGGCGGCATCGTTACGCCCGTAGGAATGCCGTTCAAATAGATCTCGTCCGTATCGGCGCGCTTGGCAAAACGCAGATTGCGTCCCAAGCCCACGCCGAAGAAATTAGGATCGTCGTTCTGGCGGCTGATGAGGCAGGAGAACCAGAGCGGCTTGTTTACCCTATTGTTGATGAAGGGCATTCTGAGGTCGCAGCAGGAAGGATCGTTGCCGCCGCACCTAGAGATGGCGTTGCTGGTCCAGGTGTCGCAGTAGACCGCGTTGCCGCTGCAATGGAGTCCGGGATAAGAAAGACCGCCCGTAATTTGGAAAACTTTGTTGGAGCATGTCCACCAGGGCTCCCACCAGCCGCTGCCGCCTTCCTGCCACATAAGGGAATCGTCCAGCTTGTAGTTGAAGCTCTCCTCCGCGTAGATGCGGGAAGGCTTGGGCTTGGCGAGATAGTTGGCGGCATACTTCCTTATTTTCTTCCAGGTCCTGGCCACGTTGCGGCGGCCGTCCACGCCCAGGGGCGTTCCCTCGATGAAGGCGTTGGTGTCGGAGAAATTGTCGGTGCGGTGCCCGGCGTAGCTCATGATGCTGCCGTAAGAGTCGTCGCCGTGAAGGGTGTAGAAGCTGCCCACAGAGTGTCCGAAAAGACCGCCCGATTCCGGGCCGGCGCTGTAGCTTTGCTCGATGGCGTGCTGGCCGCCCATGTTGTGGCCGATCTCATGGATCCAGCTGTGCCAGGCCATGTAGTCCACGTGGACCATGTGCGAGGCGTCCCTGTCGTACATGCCCGAAGCCGTGCTGGCCACGTAGGCCAAGCCGCCGTAATTGCTTATTTCCGGCACGATGGTGCGGATGTCGCAGCCGTAGTGGCACTGGAGATTCCTGACATTGTGGAAAGGCTTCCGGTTGCTGCCCAAAGCGCCGAGGTCCTGGCCTCCGTTGCCCTGGCTGACGTAGTCGACGCCCTCGCTGTGGCCCAGGACAAGCGTGCAGGGCACGCCGCTCGT
>DFCM01000106.1 GCA_002366995.1 bacterium UBP3_UBA3054
GCGCCCTGATTGGCGCTGTCGACGATGGTGAAGTAGACTTCGCCCTCGTCGCAGTTCAGGGTGTATTCGCCCTGGCGTCTGTTGGCGCCGAAGGTCAGCTGCGGAACGCCCTCGCGGGGTACCTTGACGCGACAGCTGACTCTGAAGTTGTAATCGTCATAGAGCTTGTCGGGGACGTTGACTTTGCAGTGCAGCGGTCCGCCGCCGCCCTGGAGCTTCATGCAGCGGGTGCCGTCTTTCTCGACGACTTCGGCGAGATCATGCAGCCAGGCGGGATCGACTTTGTTGATGACGCCCAGATCGGTCTCTTCGAAATCATTGTAGTAGAAAGTGATTCCGGTGTCGTCGTCGCCCTGGACATAGAGGTCGACAACTTCGGTCGCGCCGGCGCCGGTGACGGTGATCTTGCCGCGGCCGTAGGTGTTGCCCAGCGTTTCCCTGTCGATGTCCAAGGTGTACTTCTTGGAGCCGGTGCCCTCGATGGTGTCTTCAAGGACGCCGGTCTCGGGATCGGCGGATCTGATGGAGAGCCAGCCGGCGCCTTCGGTGACCTCGGCGCTGAAGCTGAGGTTGCCGGAACCGCTGTTGATGACAGTCAGTTCGACGTCTTTGTCCCTATCCTGGTAGAAGACCTGGCCGATCCTGGCGACTTCCAGCTGCGGGCCGGAATCCGGACGAGCCACGGCTTCGATCACGACGTCCTTGATGTAGACGGGAGCGGAGCTGTCGTTGCACCAGCCGAAGAAACGCCAGTAGTTGAGGCTGTCTTTGCTCTCGAAGTTAATGTTGTCATTAAAGTTCGAGACGACGCCGTCAAAGATCGTTTCCAGATGCTTTTCATTGGACGGCATGGTGTTAAAGGTGTAGGAAACGCTGAACCATTCACCCAAAGAAGCCGTGTTGCCCATTTTGTTGAAGGTCACGTTATTGCCGTCAGCATGGCCCTGCAGGGACTGTTCGAAATAGGTGCCGCCGGTCTGGAAGCCCACCCAGAAGTCGGAATAATCGCCGTCCCAGCCAGCGGGCATGTAAGCCATGAAGGAGACGCGGTAGTTATAGCTGATAGACAAGCCCGTGGGGGACTTGATGGTGCAGTGCAGAGCGTTCAGAGTGTCGTAATTCAGAGCCAGGCACTTCTGGCCGGCCTTTTCCGTGATCGGGCAGAGCGGCGGATTGCCGTAGCCGTTCACCCAGGCGGAATCCTGTTCGCGGATGTCGATGCCTTCTTCCAGAGTGTCGAAGTAGCTCTTATAGAAGGTATAGCCTTCGCCTTCCACGCCGGACTGGATCATCACGGGCTGATAGAGCGTCATGGAGTCGTTGGAGACCTTGATCTGGTTGACGTAGTAATCGTTGCCCATGCTGGAGCGATCAAGATCTATCGTCAGATCGGTGCTGCTGTTGGGCGGAATGGTGAAGGTGTACTTCTGCTGTCCGCCGAAGGTCAGGAAGTCATAGGGAGACTCGACAGTCACTTCGGTGTCGACGGAACCTTCGTTGAAGACTCTCATGGTCCCGTTGGTGGCGAAGATGTCGTAAGTCTTGGTGCCGGTCACGCTGATCTTGTTGTCAATGCTCTGGCGCGGCTCATAAGAAAGGCTGAAGTTGTCCATCAGACAGGTTGTGCTGTCGCCCCAGATGAAGAAGCGGAAATACCTGAATCGGTCGTAGTCTGTCTCGCTCGTGATGGTCACGTCGAGGTCACTGTAGACGCAATCGCCGAACTGGAACTCCAGGATCTTCTTGTTGTTGATGGTGGTGTTCAGAACGTAGCTGATGGGGACCCATTCGCCCAGCGGGCAGGCGTTGGTGCAGGAGAAGTCGGCGTTCTGGCAGGCGATCGTGAAACCGCCGTCCGCGGACTTCAGGTGAATTTCGCCCAAGCCGTCGGTGCTGTTGAAGTAGACGCCCCAGCCGGCCAGATTTTCCACCTTGACCATGAAGGAGACTCTGAAGTTGTTGGTGGAGGAGTGGTTTTCCGTATTGGCGAAGTTGATGTGCGGGGCGAAATAGCCGGTGCCGATGATCCTGACGCACTTTTCGCTGCCGTCGTAGCCGCCGGAGACGACCGTGGCGGAGCCGTCGGTGCCGTCAGTGCCGTAGGCGCAGACCCATTCGTCAGACTGCGGGAAGATGTTGCCAAGCTCGAATTCCTCAAAGGTCGTCGAGTAAACGACGCCGTTCTGGCAGACGACTTTCACGGTCTTGCTGCCGTATTCGCCGCCGTCGATGGTCAGATTGGCCTTGAAGAAGCCGCTGGGCTGGGTGCAGCGCATCGTGATGTCCTTCTTGGTCGTCAGTTCGCCTTCGGCGGGCGTCACGGTCAGCCAATCGGCGTCGCTCGCGATAGTGAAGTTGATCGTGGCGTCGGGGCCGGCGTTGTACATGGTGAATTTGCCCTTGGCGCCCGTGTAGACGGTGTCGGGAGCGTAGATCGACGGATTCTCGGTGCGGGGATCCGCTTCGACCTTGAGGTTGTCGAAATAGGCAGCCTTGTCGGCGGTCGTAAAGCTCTCGTACTGCGTGGAGAGACGTATGACCACGTCTTCCGTAACGTCATCGCCGCAGGCGATGTCGCAGTCTTTCTCTTCGCCGTTCACGCCGACCTTGACGACCTTCTTGTTCAGAACGTCCAAAACGACGAAGCAATCGTTGTAGCCGTCCGTGAGGTTGGTGAATTCCACGCCGGAGGGAGAAGATGAAACTTTCTTCTCTTCGCCGTTGAAGGCGAGGTAGAAGTAACGGGCGATGGAGGAACCGTTCACGCCGTAGAGGGCGAAGAGGTCGGTCTTGGAGCCGTTCTTCACGGAGAAGGAGATCTTCTGCAAGGTGCGTCCGGGGTCTCCCAGCTTGATGGTCGGAGTCAGGATCATGTCGTAAGAATCGTCGGCCTGGCCTTCAACTTTGGACAGTTTGATGACCTTGCTGGAGCCGTCCAAAACGACCGTGGACGTGCCTTCGTAATCGTTGAAATAACGCCAGCCTTCCACCGTGCCAACCATCTCGGTGTCGACATCGTAAGATTCGAAGTCTTCAGACCAGATGGTCTCGGCGTAGACTGAAACGGCCGTCAGGCAAAGAGCGAGAAGGGCCGCCATAGTGAGTCTAAGTAGTTTCATGAATAAAACCTCGTTTTTTGGTTAAAAGATATTTTTCGCGCTCATTTACTCCATTATAGCAAAAAGGCGTCAAGATTCAAAACGGGCGCGCGCCTTTATCTCTACTTGCCATCTAGACTTATGGCGTAAATATCCTCGAACATAACGGTTTCGCCGTTGAGCTTCAGCCTTCTTTTCGCCAGGTCGAGCTCCGTCACCGCCCCCCTTATGATAACGTCGTGGAAGGCGTGGTGGCAGTAGACCTCAACCGTCATCCCCCGCTCAAGTTTCAAAATGACGCGGGAATTCTCCTCCGCCTGCTCCTCGGAGATCTCGTGGCGCGCGACTCTCGCGTGACGCTCCTCCCTGTCCCTAAGCGCCTCCTTGAGGCCTTTCATGGCGTCGAAAGGCGCGAAGAGCTTAGCTCTTTCCAATCTTGTCAGCATAGCCCGCCCTGTGCCCTCCTATGAAGCCGTTCCTTTCCCTTTGCGTTCCCTCCGGCAGGTAGTTAACGGCCGGCAGGACCGCGTTCTTGCCGAAGCGATTCTGGATCTCCAATACCGTCTGCTGCACCTTCTTCTCCTTTTCCACCGCCTCGAAGTTGGTGAAAAGGTCATAGCCCTCGCAGCCCTCGTCGCAGACAGATTCGAAAAAAAGCCCCAGCCGCCTTATTGGCACGCTTCGATCAGTCGTCTCGTCGTAGATCTTCAATGCCGCCTCCACTATGAAGGAGGCCAAGGCCGTGGACACCCCCAGTCTCAGGCTTCCCTTGGTGGGAGCTATAGCCTCCCTGGTATAGCCCACGAAAATACCGACTTTAGCGGTGATCAATTTCCTTTTCATAAGTTCGCCCGCGCCGTTTATGGCCATCTCACGGATGACCGTCCGGGCTTCCGCGTAACTGTAATCCCTCGGCAGAATCTGGGTGAAGGAGACCGATTTGCTTTTAGACTTATAATTCTTGATGTCGGAAATAAGGCAGGGCTCCCGGCCCCAGGCATGGTCTATTAGGATCTCCGCGTCCTTCCCGAAGAGCTTGTACATCACGTCGCAGGGCAAATTCGCCACGCCCCGCATGTCGTAGACGCCGTACTTTTCCAGCCGCCTGGCCGTGCCTGCCGCCACCATCCAGAAGTCCGTGATTGGCCGGTGGTCCCACAGGGTCTTTCTGTAAGTCTCCTCGTCCAAAAATCCGATGTGGTCTCTGGCGTGCTTGGCCGTGATGTCCAGGGCGATCTTGGCGAGGTAAAGGTTCGTCCCAACACCCGCCGTCGAGGGTATGCGATAGCGAGTGGCGATCTCGTTCATCAAAAACTTCGCAAGCGCAACGGCATCCATTTTCATGAGCGCCAAATACCCCGTGGCGTCGATGAAAGATTCGTCGATGGAGTAAACGTGTATGTCCCCGGGGTCGAAATAGTCGAGGTAAAGGGAATAGATGTCCGCCGCGTACTCTATATATAGAGCCATCCTCGGCGGCGCGATCTCGTAAGGCATACCGTATGGTATGTCCGACAAACGGCAGCGGTTCTTGACGCCCAGCGTCTTCAGTTTCGGCGAGACGGCCAGGCACAGGGCGTTCCTCCCCCTTGTCACGTCCGCCACCACCAGGTTCGTCTCGAAGGGGTTAAGCCCCCTTTCCGCGCATTCCACCGAGGCGTAGAAAGACTTCATGTCTATGCAATAGTATGTGCGCGGCATAAATTACAGATCTTTTATGACCTTCACGGCCACTCCCTGAACTTCGCAGGAATTAACGTAAATGTCCGCCATGGCTGGATTCTCCGGATGCAGCCGGACCCTCTTTTTTCCCGGTTCCGGATAAAACCTCTTCAAGGTCGCCTCCTCCCCTATCAGGGCCACCACGATCCGGCCCTTCTCGGCGGTATTCTGACGCTTCACCAGCACCAGGTCGCCATCCTCTATCCCGGCCCCCGTCATGGAATCGCCTTCCGCGCGCAGAAGGAAGAATTTCCCCTGCCCGCACAGCGACAAAGGCAGTCTCACGTAATTCTCGATATTCTCCTCCGCGTAGCGCGGCAGACCGCAGGCCACCCGTCCCAAAACCGGCACCATAACGGAGCCGCCCTTAACCCTGGCGGGAACGAGGCTCCTGTATCCGGAATACCCAACGATGCCGTCCGATCTGAGCTTCGCCACGTAGCGGTGCGCGGTAGTCTTGGATATCCCAGCGCCGTCAGCGATCTCCTGCAGCGAAGGGGAATATCCGCGCCGCTCCGTGAATTCCCAAACGAACCTTTCCACGGCCCGCAAAACGTTTTTGTCCTTGCTTCTCATAAAAACTCCTATCTGGAACAATCGTTCCACATCGCCATCATTATACCATACCCCCTACCAAAATCAATAGCCCGAAAATGTCGCGATTATTTCCCACCCGACCTTAGTTGTCTTGATTCCCAGAACGGTATATAGTAAAATAAGGCAATGAAAACTATTAAAAACAGCAAAATAAGGCAATACAAAAGCGTAAAAACAACAAAATAAAGCAACAAGACATCTCTTGCTCATGAAAAAGAAACGCAAAAAAACTCCGATCTTGGTAGACAAAAGAACTCTGGAGACTATACTCAGCGACCAGAAAATAGAAATAGACGACTGGTCAAACGAGGATCTCTGCTCTCGCAACGAGGAAAAACTTATTGATCTGAAAAGCCCGCAGGCGCAAGTCGTAATCGGCGTACGCCGAAGCGGAAAATCAACCCTCTGCTTGCAAGCGCTAAATAAGGCGAACGTAAAGTTCGCTTACGCGAACTTCGACGATGAACGCTTGGCGACTCTTGGTGCCGGACAATTGAGCGACGTTCTTGAAGTTTTGTACAAAATCTATGGAGACTTCAATTATATCTTCCTCGATGAGATACAGAACATCGAGGAATGGCCGCTCTTTGTCAACCGCCTCCTCCGGACAAAAATGCACGTCGTTTTAACCGGAAGCAACGCCAAACTCCTTAGCAGCGACTTGGCTACGCATCTCACTGGCAGAAGCAGCGAGATCCCGCTATATCCGTTCTCGTTCGCAGAATACTGCGCAATGAGAGGGATAAATTACAAGCTTCGTACCACTAAAGGCATCGCATTGCAAAGGAAGACATTTGACGAATACGTTCAAAATGGAGGATTCCCCGAATTGATCAGCATAGAAAATAGCAGGAAATATATATCAACTCTTGTTAACAACATTCTAAAGCGCGATATTGAGCAGCGCTATCACATAGCTTACCAAGCTCAATTTGAGGACATGGCTCATCACCTTCTTAATATTTCGCCATATGTAATATCAATTTCAGATCTTGTCAAGACATTTGATTTCAAGGCGCCAAATACAGTCCGCAACTATGTGTCTTACCTTAAACAAGCGTATGTACTGATAGGGATCAAAAAATTTTCGCCGAAAAGCAAAAAACGCGTCACGCAGGAAAAAGTATACGCCGTCGACGTTGCCATGATGAACCAAAGAGAGAACGCCTTCGCGGGAGAAAACCTCGGATGGCGTTTGGAGAATATTGTCCTAAGCCATCTCATCCGCAAGTGCCAATACGAAGGATTAGATGTTTACTACTTTAAGAGTCGTTACGGAGAATGCGATTTTATAGTGTGTAACGGCAACAAGACTCTTCAATGCATTCAGGTGTCATACGACATTTCTTCCGACAAGACTCGCAAACGCGAGATCAGCGGCTTGCTGCTTGCCCATAGCCAAACCAAATGCGAGGATCTGCTTCTCCTGACCGACCATGAATTCGGCGACATCGAAAAAGACGGCCATCACATTTCGATAAGGCCGGTCTATGAGTGGTGTATCGAAACCTTGAACAGGGAATAAGCCATTCAATTCCTCCACACAAAAGAAGAACTCCCCGGGCGACCGGGGAGTTCTTGCTTTAAATTTAGGTCCTTTTGCGCACAACTAGTTGCATCCGATCCGAGGCGAGTCCATTGAATTCAAATCAATTATTTGCTAGAATGAAACATGGTATTTTAATTGGAATTGACTTTTCTTTAACTCAACAACAAGAGGTTTACATGAAACTCTTTAATTTCCTGCTGGCGGTTCTCGTGGCCGTTGGCGTTATGGCCGTTTCCGCTCGTGCGGAGGTTCTCTGGTCCGAAGACTTCGAAAGCTACGATGCCGGCACCGAACTGGTCGGCACCGCGGAAGGCTGGAGATTCTTCAGCGAAGAATATTCCGGCACGTCCACCATCGTCGAGGACGAAGGCGCGAAAGCTCTGAAACTGGCCAAGAAAGAAGGCCAGGCCGCCGATGCCTACGACATGATCCTGACCCCGAAGATCACCATCGGCACGGCTAACAAAGGGCGCGAGCTGACCAAGATCTCCTTCAGGTTCAAACCGGGCTCCAACACGGACCTGTTCGCCCTTTACGGCGTCAACGGCACCTCCGCCGTCCGTTTCTTCTATCTTAACTTCAACGGCACCACCAAGGCCTGCGCCTCCAGCCCCGGCGGCCTGAACTTCGACAACGTCACCAACGGCTACAACGACGTATTCTTCGTCGTCGACGCTTTCAACAAGAAAGTCGTCGCCGCCTGCGTCAACGGCGTCACCAACGCCTGCAGCATCTCCTGCGGCACCGACTACGCCGACGAGGTGCTCATCCGCCTCTCCACCCAGTACAACAGCATGCTCGCCTCCGGCGCCGCCTACTACGACGCCATCCAGGTCGAGACCATCAGCCGCTATGATGAGCCTGGCATCTTCGCCCCGGACATGGATTTCATCAAGCTGGGCGAGACCGAACTGCAGACGGCCATCTTCAACGGCGGCCCCGACGCTGAGATCAACTACACCATCAGCAGCACCGCCCCTTGGCTGACCATCAACCCGACGAGCGGCACTCTTGTTGACAGCAAGGAAGTTTTCTTCCAGGCCGATCCCGAGTACGCCCGCGGCTGCTACGAAGCGAACGTCGTCTTTGACGGCGGCTCCTACGGCAGCAAGACTATGAAGCTGATCTGGCAGAACGGCTTCATCTATCAGTCCCACTTCGACGATATGGAACTGGGCGACATCCTTTCCCAGGATTCCCGCTGGCAGTCCATCTACGGCCGCGGTGCCGAAACTGAGCAGTACAACATCGTGGAAGGCGGCGCCGGCGAAAACCAGAAGTGCCTGAAGATCGATCAAAGCGGCGACTACGGCGGAACCCACACCACCTTCGACTTCACGGCCGGCTTGGGCGCCAGGTACAACCTGAAGATCTCCTACGACATCAAGAATGACAGCAGCTACTCCACTTCCTACACCGGCAGCAACGACGGCGCGGGCGGCGAATTCACCTTCACCGACAGGGACGGCGCCATGCACTTCCACTCCAACGGCGCCAACTTCGACTTCCCCGTCGATTTCCCTGACTACGAGGGCAAGTGGGTCCATGTCAGCTACACCATGAACACCCTGGCCAACAACTACCAGCTCCTGGAAATGCAGCTTGGCGACGAAGTCGTGGTGACAAACCTCGCCGTTCCCAGCAGGGAAGACGGCACCTATCCGAGACTGCGCCTCTTCTGCTGGGGCGGCCAGAGCATGTACGTCGATAACGTCAGCTGCGAAGCCGTTCCCCGCGAGATCGGCGGTCCTGAACTGGAAGTGACGGGCGGCGGCGTTGTCTACGCCACCGGCACCAACTCCGTCCAGATGTCCATCTTCAACCTCGGCGACGGCGACCTCTCCTTCGAAGCGACTGTGGAAGAAGGCTCCGGCTGGCTCTCGATCAGGGAAGCTGAAGGCGCCGAAGCTTACTCCGGCACCATCACCGACGTCGGTTCCGTCACCGTGAACCTGGACGTCGACAGGGAAGCCCTCGGTTTGGAATACGGCAGGGCCAAAGTGAAAGTTGTGGGCAGCGACGGCAGCACCAAGTACGCCAGAGTCACCGCCCAGGGCGCCACTGAAGACGGCTTTGTCTTCTACGCCAGCGACTTCGAATCCACCGACCTCGGCACCATCAACATTGTCGATCCGGCCTGGCTCAACCCCAACGCCAAAGTCATCATCGATGACGACAACCGCTGCATGAGCGTCCAGGGCGCCGGTCAGCTCCACTGCAAAGTGAACATCCCCGACGGCCTCTACGACGACTTCAACTTCCGCACCAGCTGCCGCGTCAAATGCGTAGGCTCCGCCTTCCCGCAGCTGACCTTCGGCACCGAGCTCGGCAAGCGTCAGGGCGAATACACTCTGAACTGCAACCCCGATGACGGAGCGGTCTTCAGCCCCAGGGATATAGAAGATCCCGACTGCATCACCAACAGGGCTCCGATGAACACCTGGTTCGACCTCTCCTACACCTACAACGCCGACCCGCTCAACCGTAAGCTGCTCGCTGTCACCTTCGACGGCTGCGAATACGAGTTTGACGATATGTGGATCAACACCGTTTCCGGCGACTACGGCTACTTCAACGAGTTCCGCTTCTACATCTGGAGCGACAACGATCCTTACCTGATCGACGACTTCCGCATCGAAGCCATCAGGAAGCCCAACGAGGATCCCAAGATGAGCGTCGCCGTTCCCGACAACCCCATCTCCTACTCTGAAGACGCCGCCAAGATCCTGGTCCGCAACGACGGCGGCAACAGCTTCAAGTTCTTCGCAGAAGTCGTGGAAGGCGCCGAATATATCAGCGTTCCCTCCGCCACCAACGAGGTGAAGGGCACCTTCACCCTGAACGTGACGATCGACCGCTCCAAGATGGACTTCGGCTTCTATCGCCCGGTCATCCGCATCACAAGCGACATCGCCGGCCAGGCTCCCATCGACGTTAATCTGGCCATCCAGAGCGGCAGCCCTGAGAAAGGATACGTCATCTATCAGTCCGACTTCGCGAGCCTCGCCCCCACCGTGGTCACCGAACAAGAGATCATCGGCGAACTCAGTGAACAGGATACCTGCTGGGATAAGTGCACCGCGCACAACTGCGCCATCGTCGTGGAAGACCCGGCCGGCAGCGAAAAGAACGTTGTCAGCCTTATCAACTGCAACGACTGGTCCTCCTACACCGGCTATCAGCTGGGCCTGAACATCCCGGCCGAGGCCGCCGAGAACTTCGACGTCATCTACGCCATGGATATGTACATCCCTGACACCTACGTCGATCGCGAAGGCGATGATCACCCCAACGCGAACTTCTTCGTCTCCCAGAAGGACGACAACCGTCAGTGCGAAGCTCAGTTCTTCCTCAACACCGAGAAGACCGACTCGCCCGTCGAGCTCCGTCTGGAAGACATCACCAGCAGGGACGAATGGTACGAAAGGACCTCCGCGGAGAACATCCCCGTGCTGCCCAACACCTGGTTCCCGTTCTATATGCGCTTCAGCACGCATGTCGTCGACTTCGACCACAAGACGCTCTACGCCGTCAACTTCGGCGAGAACGAATACCAGATGGAAGGCGACGATTCCACCCTGACCTATCCGGGCGGCGTTAGTGAGGCGGTCTTCAACAATGAAGCTATCAACAGATTGAAATTCTGGAGCTATTGTGACGACGCCGAGATCTGCATTGACAACGTCAGGATCCTCCTGGTGCCCAAGGGACTGCCTGAACCGGCCCTCTTCGGCATCCTGGCCCTCGTTGCCCTGGCCTTCGCCAGAAAGCAGAGATAAGC
>DFCM01000010.1 GCA_002366995.1 bacterium UBP3_UBA3054
TTGTTCGTGCCGATCTGGATGACCACCACGTCCGGCTCCAAGCCAGTCATTTCCCCGTTGTCAAGCCTCCAGAGCAGATGGTGGGTGCTGTCGCCGCCGTAGCCGAACTCGATGGCTTTGTAGGGGCCGTCGGCGAAATATTTCTGCCAGATCTTGAGCCCGTGGCCGTCCTCCTCCCACTGCTGGGTGATGGAGTCCCCGTAGAAAGCGACCTTGAAGTCGCCTCTTTCCTTGATCTCGCGCTGCTTGGCCTCGCGCCTCACATTCCACCAGAAATTGCTGTCGGTGCTTCGCGTTGTGGGCGTGGTGAAAAGGATGTCTCCGGCGAAGGCGGAAAGAGCTGTCAGCATAACAAACAATCCGTTGCTAAATTTCATAAAGTCATCTCAAAATGGGAGCAAGCGCCTTGGCCCAGATCTTGTAAGCCTCGGCGGTGAAGTGGATCTGGTCGGGGGAAATTTCCTCCGGCAGCACGCCCCTCTCGTCCAGGAGCTCGTCGTTGCAGTCCAGATAGAAAACGTTTTCGCCATCGGCGTATTCCTTCAGGCCCTCGTTGATAGCCTCGATCCTGGCGCGGGCCGGATCATCGGGAGTGCGGCCTCTGGGCGGCAGTCCCATGATGACGGTCCTGGCCAAAGGCTGGGCATCCCTTACTTCCGCGAAGAGCGCGGAGAAGGCGTCCAGGAATTCCTCGCTCGAGAGTTCGGAATCAATAAGGCCGGCCTGAATGACGAGATTGTAAGTTTTCATGTTGGAGAAATTGGCGAATTTGGCGCGCCAGAGCATCTGAGCGATCGCGTCGCCCTCGAAGCCGAGGTTCACGATCTTGCGGCGGGAGAAATATTCCTGCACGGCTTCCTGACCCTGATCCTCCCAGCCCTGGGCCAGATCGTCGCCGAAGAAGACCAGGCTCGGGCGCGAACTAACGACGCTCACGGTGGCGCAGCGCGTCTCATAGAGGCGCTCCAGCCACCAGTCCTCGCCGGCCTTGGAAAGCGGGCGGGAATATTCCGGCGTATCGTCGGGATAGAATATGGGCTTAATAAGCTTCAGAAGGTTCTTGGCCCAGATCTGGTACCCCGGGGTGGAGAGGTGCGCGGCGTCGTAGCTGACGTCCTCGTTGTAGTTGCCGTTGCAGTCCATGACCTGGTTGTTGATCTCGCAGAAAATGACGTTCTCGCCGTCGCATAGTTCGCGCATGGCGTCGTTGACGACCGCGTTCCTGGCCCTTTTGGGATCGCTGCCGGTCCTTCCTATCGGCAGGATGGCGAAGAGGAATATCTTGGTCTTGGGAGATTTTCTCCTGATGGTATCGATGCAGGAGCGGATGCCCAATACGGTGTCGCAGGGCGCTTCCTGGGATTCATCGTAATGCCAGGTGTTGTTGGTGCCGATCATGAGGCAGATGGCTTTCGGCTTGTGTCCGTCCAGCTCGCCGTTCTCCATCCTCCAGATGACGTGCTCGGTCCTGTCGGCGCTGTAGCCGGCCACCAGGGCGTTGTAGGGCTCTTTCTTGAAATATTTGTTCAGAACGCTCAGTCCCCTGCCGTCCACCATCCAGAGCTCGGTGATGGAGTCGCCGACGAACATGAAGGGCACTTCGTTCTCTTTCACGTATTCCTTGTCATAGAGGAAACGCTGATACCACCAGGAAGACGCGCTTTCGCTCTGAGGCACCGGGGTGATGGCCCGGATCGAGCCGAAAGTCGAGACGGCCGCCACAAGAAGCGTCAGGATCAATATGCTTTTTTTCATTTTATCTGCTCTCTTTTATTTCAGGTTACTTTCTCGATCAAAGGTAGGAATTGGCCCACTGTTTCAGCTGGTCGCCCCAGGCGTCGTAGCCTTCCTTGGTCAGAGTCACGCCGTCCGCGGAGAGATTCTCGGGAAGATTTCCGCTCTCGTCCAGGAGAACTTCCGCGGGATCCACCACATAAAAGCCCGTCATCTTGATGTCGCTTATGAGGGCGTTGACCGCCTCGCTCCATTTTCTCAGGGCGGATTCCTTATCCCTGCCCAGAGGCAGTATCGGCGTCAGCACGATCCTGGCGGTCTTCTGGCGCTCGCGGATCGACTGAACCAGAGCCTTGATGCCGGCGGCCACATTCTCGGGAGCGTCGTTGGTGTTGGCGTTGCCGGCGCAGACCACGATCGCGCGGGTGTTAAAGCTGTGCAGCTCGCCGTACTTCGCGCGCCAATGGACGTTCTGCACCAGGTCGCCCTTGAAGCAGAGGTTAAGTTCTGTGCGGGAGCCAAGGATCTCTTTCCTCTTGGCGGAGTCGACGCTGTAGAAGCCCTCCAGGTAGGAGTCGCCCAGAAAGACCAGATCTCTCCTGTTTTGGCTGCTCGTCATGATCTCGTTTCTTCTCATGCTGATGGCCGTCCACCAGGTCTTGTCCTTCCGGACCGCGGGTTTCGCGCAGGATGGGGTGGTGTCCGGATTGATGATCTGGTCCAGCAGAGGGAGGACGTTCTTGACCCAGATCTCGTAGCCGCGGGCCGTGGGATGCAGATAGTCGGAGCACATGGCGGCGGAGAGCCTTTCATCCGCGTCCAGCATCTGGCTGCCCCAGTCGCACCAGAGGATCTTTTTACCGTCGGGGATCTTCACGAGTTCCTCGTTGATGATCTCGTTCCTCACTCTCAGGATATCGTCCTTGTTTTGTCCCCTGGGAGAGATGGAGCAGAGGATCAATGTGGCCTCGGGCTGCTTTTCCTGGATGAGCTTGATGACTTTCCTGATGCCTATTATGACGTCTCCGGGCGGCTCGTCATAGCCGTACTGGCCGGAGTTGTTGGTGCCGATCATTAAAACGATGGCCTTGGGGCTGTAGCCGTCCAGCTCCCCGTCCGCCAGGCGGTAGAGCAGGTTCTGCGTCTGGTCGCCGCCGTAGCCCAGATTGATGGCGTTGTAAGGATTGCCGACGAAATGCTTGTTCCAAACGGAGACGCCGGTGGACTCGTAGTTGTGGGTGATGGAGTCTCCGATGAAGGCCACGTCGATTATGTCGCCGCGCTCCTGTATTTCCTGGAGCTTGGCTCTGTGCCGGATCATCCACCAATAGTTGGCGTCGTAGCTCTGCGGGACCGGAGTGCAGGAGGTCGGTTCCGCCGCCTGCAATAGTCCCGTCAGAAGGAAAGCCAAAAGAAGAAGCTTTTTCATTTTTCTCTCCTCGTTTTTTAATTATTTCTTAGGCTTCAGATCGGAGGCGACATGGTTCGCCATATAATCTATGCCTTTCAAAAGCGTTG
>DFCM01000126.1:0-4141 GCA_002366995.1 bacterium UBP3_UBA3054
GGAAGAAAGTACTCCGTGAAGTCCAACTCCTCCGACGGAACGCACCCCATCTTCTATTCCGAGGAGAGGATCCCGGCGGACACCTGGGTGGACGTCGAGCTCTGGATCGAATTCGACAACGACATGTCCAAGCACGTCCTTAGGCGCGTCGTCATCGGCGACGTCGTGCAGGACTGCTACGGCGTCATTCCCCAGAGCGGCCGCTACGACTACTTCACGATATTGCGCTTCTATCAGTTCGGCGAGAGCAATTTTGCCATCGATGACCTGAAGATCATGACATACAAATCCGACATAGATTTCCAGCAGGCCATGAAGATCGCCAAAACTAGCGACGAGGGCCAGGAATCCGCTAAGGGAGTATATATCAACGCCGGCCTGGACGAAGCGCACGCCGACGATCTCGACCTTATCTTCGATTCTTACCTTAGCGTCGATCCCGACTGCCCCAAAGTGGTGATCGGCCAGGATCCCGCGAGCCGCCAGTTCGAGAGCGAACTTAGGTGCGACGGCCAGAAGGTCAGCCTCTACCTTACGGACATCGACGTGCCGACGCTCATAGAGGACACCGTGCCGGCCGGCGAATTCTTCCGCTACGGCTACAGGCTCAACACCAAGTCCGGACACAAGGTCCTGAAAAAGGTCTTCTTCGGCGACAAGATCTATGACGTGAATAAGGAGCTCAAGACGAGCGCCGGTTTGGCGACCGTCGACTCTTTCAGGATCTATCCCACTGAGCAGCAGGTCGACCTCAACATCGAGTCGCTCTCTTTGCGCGCCGAACCTTTCGAGACGGCCAAGCTCTTCGTCAACGCCCGCTCCTTCAATCTGGGAGAAGAGGTCATGACCTGGAGCCTCACCAACAGTTTCGCCGGGGAAGCCATCAGCTTCACAGCCAGGATCACGGAAAATCCCGAACTGTTCAGCGTGTATCCCGAGGAAGGCACCTTCACCGACGCTGCCGAACTGATCATCACGGCGCCGGAAGACAGGACGCGCCCGGGCTACAAGCGGGGGACTGTCGAGATCGACGCCGGAGCCGCCGGCAAGAAGACGCTGCGCTTCGGCTGCCCCATGGGCAACTACGAGGACGGGTATCTGCTCTATGACACCCCGATCTTCGAGGAAGGCGTGGAACTGCCCGAGCAGGACGCCTCCTGGACGTGCGACGCTTCCACCTCCGCCACGGGCGGCAGACATATCTTCAGGATCGAGAAACAGCGCGCTTCCGCCATTCCCTTCACCGACCAGGGCGCCTTCGTCCAGGTCGGCCTGCCGGAGAACACCGTCAGCGACCTGACCGTAACAGTCAGGTGCGTCATGAAGTTCCCGGAAGATTTCAAGGGCTATTTCTATCTTACGCAGGACGAGCCGCACCGCCAGTTCCAGAGCGCCTTCACCCCGGCGACTTCCGGCAGCCAGAAGTATGCCAAGTTGACGCTGACGGACTACACCAGGAACACCGGCCTTATGACCGCCAAGCCGCCTCTGGGCGAATTCGTGGAATACACCTACGAGCTGTCGCTCTCGCCCGTGAAGAAGCTGGAAAGGATCGCCTACTACAACCAGGAGAAGGAGGAAGGCTACAAAATAGGCGGCACCAAGGTGTCCGATTCTGACGGCATCGATCAGTTCGGCTTCAGGCTGAGTTCGGAACAGGCTTACGTGGACATCCGCGACCTGACCGTCACGATGGGTCCGTACGTTCCCGAACCGGGAACGCTTGTCATGTTCCTGGCGCTTCTCGGGATTCCTTGCCTGAGAAAGTATCTTTTGATATAATCTCCCAAGTTTTTTATTTAAATTATTCTCATCTAGGGGAAATATATGGCCGAACAACTCAACGAGTTCTTAGAAAAGATCCAGAAGGAAGCCGTGGGCAAAGCCGCGGAGCAAGCTGAACAGAAACTGGCGCAGGCCAAAGCGGAAGCCGATAAGATCGTTTCCGACGCTAGGGCCGAAGCAGAGAAGATCATCGCCGAGGCGGAAGCCAAGGCCAAACAGTTTGCGGAAAACGGCGAGAAGACCCTGCGCTTCGCTTCCAGGGACGTCCTTACGTACACGCGCCAGGAGCTTGAGAATCTTCTCAGGAAAGTCTTCGCGGAAAAAGCCGCCGAGATTTTGAAACTGGAAGACATCAAGCCGATCATTTTGAAACTCGCCGCCAACTGCGAAGGCGACGTTGTGATCGAAGTCCCGGAAGGCAGCGACGTCGAGAAACTGCAGAACTACTTCATGAGCGAACTGGCCGGCAAAGCCAAGGGCGGCGTCAAAGTCTGCCCCGTCAAGGGATTGAAAGCCGGCGCCTCCGTCGTTTCCGTGAACGGAGACCTGAAGATCGAACTTTCCGACGAGACTCTCGTGGAGCTCCTGAGCTCCCAGCTCTCGCCTAAACTCGCCGCGGTCCTGAGAGACTAAAAGATGAGCAATTACTACACTTTCGTCTGTTCGCTTCCGTACCTGAATTTTGAGGGTGAACCTCCCATGTCGCCCGACGAATTCATCGAGAGGGCCGCGCCCTGGCTTTCGGAAGAGGAACTGAAAGCGCTGACTGATCCCAACGCCGAAACGGGCGTGGCCGCCGAATGGGCTCTCTTTGAGAGATCCTTCAGAAGCGCGGTGGCCCAGGTCAGGGCCGCGAAGCTCGGGAAGGAGTTCCAGCCCGACAGGCTCAGGACCGACGTCATGGACGGAGCGGTTAGGCAGGGGATAGCCGAGCTCTACAAGACCGGCGAACCTTTGAAGATCGAAAGGGGATTGGACCTTATCTGCTTTTCGCGTCTTGACGAAATGAGCGCCGGACATTTCTTCGACTACACGGTAGTTTTCTGCTACTACAAGAAGCTTACGATCCTTTGGCGCTGGAAATGCCTCGACGACCTGAAAGGTCAGGAAGTGCTTAAAAATTCATGCATGGTAAAAAGTTAAAATAGGAGATATAGATGGCTGTATCAGTTGGACGAGTTGCTGCCGTCAACAGCAACATCATCACCGTCAAATTCGCTGACAAGGTGATCCAGAACGAGGTGGCTTACGCCGTGGTTGGCGACAAGCGCCTGAAGTCTGAAGTTATCAGGATCCGCGGCGAATACGCCGACCTGCAGGTCTACGAGGACACCCGCGGACTGAAGCAGGGCGACGCTGTCGAATTCACGGGCGAACTGTTGAGCGCCGAATTGGGCCCGGGCCTTTTGAGCCGGACCTACGACGGACTGCAGAACCCGCTTAACGACCTGGCCGCCGAGTGCGGAAATTTTCTGCAGCGCGGAAAATATCTGCCCGCCCTCGACATGCAGAAGACCTGGGAATTCACCCCGACCGCCAAGGTCGGCGATGAAGTCGAGGCCGGCTACTGGCTGGGCTTCGTTCCGGAAGGCATCTTCAAGCACCAGATCATGGTCCCTCTCAAACTGAGGGGAAGTTGGAAGGTGAAGTCCATCGCTCCCAAAGGCAATTACACCGTGACGGAAAAGATCGCGGAAGTGGAATCATTAGAGGACGGCACGGTGGAAGTTGTCGCCATGCGCCAGGAATGGCCGGTGAAATTAGCCATCAACGCCTACGCCGAGAGACTGCGCCCCTTGGAACCGATGGTCACCCAGACGCGCATCATCGACACTTTCTTCCCGATCAGCAGAGGCGGCACGTACTGCATCCCCGGGCCTTTCGGCGCCGGCAAGACAGTCCTGCAGCAGGTCACGAGCCGCAACGCCGACGTTGACATCGTTATTCTGGCGGCCTGCGGCGAAAGGGCCGGCGAAGTCGTGGAAACGCTCCGCGAATTCCCGGAACTGATCGACCCGAGAACGGGACGCTCTTTGATGGAACGAACCATCATCATCTGCAATACCTCATCCATGCCGGTGGCCGCCCGTGAAGCTTCCGTTTACACGGCGGTGACGCTGGCCGAATACTACCGCCAGATGGGACTGCACGTCCTGCTGCTGGCCGACTCCACCTCCCGCTGGGCCCAGGCCCTGCGCGAAGTCAGTGGCCGTCTGGAAGAGATCCCGGGCGAGGAAGCTTTCCCGGCTTACCTTGAATCTCTTATCGCGAACTTCTACGAAAGGGCCGGCTACGTCAAACTCTACAACGGCGAGAAAGGCTCCGTCACGATCGGCGGAACGGTCAGTCCCGCCGG
>DFCM01000126.1:4229-6385 GCA_002366995.1 bacterium UBP3_UBA3054
GGCAACTTCGAAGAGCCTGTCACGCAGGGCACCTTGAAAGTCGTGGGCGCTTTCCACGGCCTCTCCAGAGAGCGTTCCGACGCCCGCAGGTACCCCGCCATCAACCCGCTTGATAGTTGGAGCAAATATCCCAACCCGGTTTCCGAAAAAGTTCCGGAAGCCAGGGCGATCTTGAGGCGCGGCAACGAAGTTTCCCAGATGATGAAAGTGGTCGGCGAAGAAGGCACCTCTATGGACGACTTCGTCCTCTTCCTGAAGTCCGAATTCTTGGACAACGCTTTCCTCCAGCAGGACTCCTTCGACGAAGTGGACGCGGCCTGCTCGCTTGAGCGCCAGCGCTACGTCTTCGAGAAGATGCTCTCCATAATAAAGACGAAATTCACCTTCGACAGCAAGGACCAGGCCCGCACCTTCTTCCTCGAACTGACCAGGGAATTCAAGAACTGGAACATTTCCCCGTGGGGAAGCGAGAAGTGCAAAGAGGCCGAGGACCTTCTTGACAAACACGTCGCGGAGCGCAGAGCGTAAGGAGAAATAAAAATGCAGACTATACACACCAGAGTTTTACAGATAGCAGGCAGCGTTATTACGGTCTCCGCTACGGGCGTAGGCTACAACGAACTCGCGGAAGTGACGAGCAGGCGAGGCACCTCGCTGGCCCAGGTCATCAAGATCGCCGGCGACCTCGTATCCTTGCAGGTCTTCGCGGGCGCCCGCGGCATCGCCACCAACGACGAAGTGCGTTTCCTTGGCCGCAACATGCAGGTCAGTTTCAGTGACGACCTCTTGGGCCGCGTCTTCAACGGCAGCGGCCAGCCCCGCGACAGAGGCCCGGCCCTCCAGGGCAAAGCGGTCGACATCGGCGGACCGTCCGTGAACCCCGCCAGGCGCATCATCCCGCGCCACATGGTCAGGACCGGTATCCCGATGATCGACGTCTTCAACACGCTCGTCGAATCCCAGAAGCTCCCGATCTTCTCCATCGCCGGCGAACCTTACAATGAACTTTTGGCCCGCATCGCCATGCAGGCGGAAGTCGACATCATCGTCTTCGGCGGCATGGGTCTTAAGCACGACGACTACCTCTTCTTCCGCGACACCTTTGAGGAACGCGGCGCTCTTGTCAGGACTGTCATGTTCGTGCATACGGCCGCCGATCCCATCGTGGAATGCCAGATGGTGCCGGATATGTGCTTGGCAACCGCCGAGCAGTTCGCGGTCAACGGCAAGCGCGTCCTGGTCCTTCTGACCGACATGACGAACTTCGCGGACGCCATGAAAGAGATCGCCATCACTATGGAACAGGTCCCGGCCAACCGCGGTTATCCCGGCGACCTCTATTCCCAGCTCGCGAGCCGTTATGAAAAGGCCGTGGACTTCGAGGACGCCGGATCCATCACCATTCTGGCCGTCACGACCATGCCCGGCGACGACGTCACGCACCCTGTCCCGGACAACACCGGCTACATCACGGAAGGCCAGTTCTATCTGAAGAACGGCCGCATCGAGCCCTTCGGTTCGCTTTCCCGTCTGAAACAGCAGGTCAACAACAAGACTCGCGACGACCACCGCGCCATCATGAACACCATGATCCAGCTCTACGCCCAGTGCCGCGAGACTCAGGAGAAACAGTCCATGGGCTTCCTTATGAGCGCCTGGGACATGAAGCTTCTGAAGTACGGAAAACTTTTCGAGGACAAGCTCATGGATCTTTCCGTGAACATCCCCTTGGAAGGCGCCCTTGACCTCTGCTGGCAGATCCTGGGAGAATGTTTTGAAAAGACCGAGATCAGTTTGAAACCGGAACTCATAGCCAAATACTGGCCCTCCAAATAAACCATGGCCAAACTTAAATTTTCCAAATCAGCCCTGAAAAGCGAACGCGACGCGCTCGCCCGCTACCGCCGCTTCCTGCCGACGCTCGAACTGAAGAAAGAGCAGCTGGTGGCGGAGGTGAGGCGCATCGAGAAAGAACAGGCTGAAATAGTAAAACGCGAGAAAGACCTCAAAAGCGGCCTTGGCAAGTGGAGCCTGCTCTTCAGTGAGCCGGTCGACCTTGAGAAGCTCGTTTCAATAAAGGCCGTGAAGACGAAAAGCGGCAACATCGCCGGCGTTCCCATCCCCATCTATGAGGAGACGGAATTCGAGCTCGGCGA
>DFCM01000056.1:0-2421 GCA_002366995.1 bacterium UBP3_UBA3054
TCCTCATTGGATTCGCCCTTGAGAATGTCGCTGCGCCACCAGGTATAGGCGGAGGCGGCGGCCAGGATGCAGCCCATCAGATGATAGGTGCCGTCGGCATGGGCAAAGGCATGGAGGTTGCCCTCGGGCGGGCACTTGAACTCCCTGCTGGGGATGAAGATGGTACCGGAGGTGCCGATGGAGATGTTGCAGCTGCCCTCGCCCACGGTGCCGGTGCCCACAGCGGCGGCGGCATTGTCGCCGGCGCCTGCGGCCACGACTGTGGTGACGGGAATGCCCAGCAGCGCGGCCATGGCGGGCTTGACGGTGCCGATGGCCTCGTAGCTCTCAAAGAGCTGCGGCATCTGCTCCTCGGTCACGCCGCAGTATTCCATCAGCGGCTTGGACCAGCAGCGGTTCGCCACGTCCAGCAGAAGCATGCCGGCGGCGTCGGAATAGTCGCAGGAATGCACGCCGGTCAGGCGATAGGCGAGATAATCCTTGGGGAGCATGATCTTGCGGATCTTCGCAAAGAGCTCGGGCTCATTCTCACGCATCCAGAGCAGCTTGGGGGCGGTGAAGCCGGCAAAGGCCAGGTTGCCCGTCAGGGACAGGAGGCCTTCCTTGCCGAAGTCATTGTTCAGCGCATCGGTCTGCTTGCCGGTGCGGCCGTCGTTCCAAAGAATGGCGGGACGGATCACCTGGTCGTCCTCGTCCAGGGCCACCAGGCCGTGCATCTGACCGCCGAAGCTCAGGCCGGCGACCTGGGTCGCGTCGATGCCCTCGAGCAGCTTGGGTACACAAACACAAAGAGCAGACCACCATTCTTCGGGGTCCTGCTCAGACCAACCGGGCTGCGGCATCATCAGGGGATAGGACTGCGACGTGCTGCGCAGCACGGTTCCCTTGCCGTCAACCAAAAGGACCTTCATGGAAGAAGTGCCCAGATCAACACCGAGATAAAGCACGAAAAAGCCTCCTTTTTAGTATTCTGCCTCCGCCGGGACTGTGCCCATTGGAGGCAGAATGGAATTATAAGATTGCGATTAAGAATTCTTCTTCTTGGACACGACGTCGAAGATAACGGCGCCCAGCAGGACGAGGCCCTTAACGACCTTCTGCCAGTTCATATCCACGCGCATGATGGACATGCCCATGTTCAGAACGCCCATCAGAAGAGCACCGACGATAACGCCGGGCACGGTGCCGATGCCGCCGTAAGCGGAGGCGCCGCCGATGAAGCAGGAGCCGATGGCGTCCATCTCATAGCCTTCACCGGCCTGGGTGGTGGCGGAGACCATGCGGGCCACGACGAGCATGGAGGCCAGGGCGGCCAGGGTGCCCATGCTGGTGTAAGCCAGGAAATAAACTCTGTTGGTGTTGATACCGGAGAGCTTCGCAGCCTTCTCATTACCGCCGACGGCATAGAAGTGACGGCCGATGGTGGTCTTCGAGGTGATGTAGGAATACAGGCCGATGACGATCGCCAGCCAGATCAGAACGGTGGGCAGGCCCTTGTACTTGCTCAGTTTGTAAGCAAAGAACAGGATGACAGCCACGATGGCCACAGTCTTGATGATGTAGGCGACGAAGGACTCGACGTTGTAGCCCTTCTTCTTGCGATTGATACGGGACAGGAGTGTCAGCGCCACGAAGGCAACTGCCGCAATAATACCGACGATCACGCAGAGGGTCTTGGCAAAGGGGCCGGTGCCGATGTAGCAGTCAGCGCCGCCGCCGAAAACCTTAACGAAGGTCTTGTTGAGGATGGGGATGGACTTGCCCTGGAGCACAACGTTGGACAGGCCGCGGAAGGCGAGCATGCCGGACAGGGTGGTGATGAAGGGCGGGACGCGGACGTAGGCAATCCAGAAGGCCTGCCATGCGCCGATGGCCATGCCGGTCGCCAGCATGATCAGAGCAGCGGGGATGAGGGGCATGCCTCTCTTGAGCATGACGCCGCCGATGGCGCCGACGAAGCAGACGACGGAGCCGACGGAAAGGTCGATGTTACCGCCGGTCAGGATGCAAAGCAGCATGCCGGTGGCCAGGACGAACACGTAAGCGTTCTGAGCAATCAGGTTGGTGATGTTCTGCGGGAGCAGAAGCTTGCCCTTGGTGACAGCGGAGAAGATAATAACGACCAAAATCAGCACCATGATCATGGCATACTTCTGAATCCAGTTGTTAACTTTCGAGTTTTTCATTCTTCTTTACTCCTTATCAATCGTTGCTGGATTTGAGGATGGCGGCCATGATGCCTTCCTGCGTGGCCTCGCTGCCCTTGAACTCTCCGACGATCCGGCCTTCGTTCATGACGTAGATACGGTCGCTCATGCCGAGGATCTCGGGGAGCTCGGACGAGATCATAATGACGGACTTGCCTTCTGAAACCAGCGTATTAATGATATTATAAATTTCGTACTTCGCGCCGACGTCGAT
>DFCM01000056.1:2502-3605 GCA_002366995.1 bacterium UBP3_UBA3054
TCGATGCCGCGGGTGGGCTCGTCAAGGATCATGACGTCGGGACCTGCGTACATCCACTTGGCCAGCAGGACCTTCTGCTGGTTGCCGCCGGACAGATTGCCAACGAACTGCTCCACGCCGGTGCACTTGGTGCGCAGCTTGTCGCGGTACTCCTCGGCAACGGCATATTCCTTATCGGTGTCGATGACGCCCATCTTGTTGGAAACGCCCTTGAGGTTGGCCAGCGTGGTATTGGAGCGGATCGCGTTGGACAGGATCAGGCCGTTGCCCTTGCGGTCCTCGGTGACATAAGCCAGGCCGTGCTCAATGGCGCTCTTGGTGGAGTGCATCTTGACTTCCTTGCCGTTGATAAATACCTGGCCGGTGATAGAGGAGCCATAGCTGTGGCCGAACAGACTCATGGAGAGCTCGGTACGGCCTGCGCCCATCAGACCGGAGATACCAAGAACCTCGCCCTTGCGGACATAGAAAGAAACATCATCGACGATCTTCTTATCGGTGTAAACAGGGTGATAAACGGTCCAGTTCTTGACCTCCATGGCCACGTCGCCGATCTTCACATCATGACGCTTGGGGAAACGGTCGGACATTTCACGACCGACCATGCCGCGGATGATGCGATCTTCGGAAATATCATCCACACCCTTGACCAGAGTCTCGATGGTGTGGCCGTCGCGGATAACGGTGATGTCGTCCGCAACATAAGAAACCTCATTGAGCTTATGAGAGATAATAATCGAGGTTAAGCCTTCGCCCTTCAGCCGGATCAGCAGATCCAGAAGCGCTCTGGAATCTTCTTCGTTCAGGGAGGAGGTGGGTTCATCCAGAATCAGCAGACGGGCGTTCTTGGACAGCGCCTTTGCGATCTCAACCAGCTGCTGCTTGCCGACGCCGATGTCCTTGATCTGAGTATGCGAAGACTCATTGAGGCCGACGATCTTCAGGTACTTGTCGGCCTGGACGTAGGTGTCGGTCCAGTCGATGGCAAAGGGCTTGCCGCGCTCGTTGCCCAGGTACATGTTCTCGCCGATGGTCATGTAGGGGACCAGAGCGAGCTCCTGGTGGATGATAACAATGCCTTTCGATTCGCTGTCGCGAATCTT
>DFCM01000032.1 GCA_002366995.1 bacterium UBP3_UBA3054
GAGGCGATCATGCCTCTTGTGGAAACGTGCGTTATGATCTCCGCCCTCGACTGCTGGGCTAACTCCACGGTGCGGTCGGAGGAGCCGTCGTCAACGACGATGCAGCGCTCGCATTTTCGCAGCGTTTTCTTGACCACGTTCTGGATCGTCTTCTCGTCGTTGTATGCCAGTATCACGGCGACGAGCCCCTCGGAGAGTGGCTGCTTGCGTCCTACGGAACCGCTTTCGTATTCATCCGGGAAAGTGATCATTTACACTTCCATGGTTAGGAGGACCGTGTCGTTTTCGAGACGGTCGTCAGATTTAACGAGCAGATCCGAGATCCTGCCGTCGCAGGGGACGGACAGGACAAGACTGGCCTTGTCGGTCACGATCTCGCAGAGATCGTCGCCCTCCTTGACCACGTCGCCAGGCTTGACCAGCCAATCGACGAAAGAGACGTCCTTCAGTTCGTCCGCCAGGAAGGCGAGGGTAAATTCTTTTTTTGCCATTTTAGGGAATGACCTTGCTTAAGGGATACTCGATGATGTCCTGGGCGCCGAGCGATTTCAGCTGCGGGATGAGATCCCTGCTGGTTACTTCGTCGAGCACGACTTCCATGGCCACCCAGTCTTTGTTCTTCAGGGGCGAGATCGTCGGTTCCCTCATGCAGGGAAGAATGGCGGAGATCTCCTCAAGTTTAGAAAGCGGAGCGTTGAGCTTCAATCCGACTTTGTCCCTGGCTCTCAGGGCGCCCTGAAGGAGCGTGGCGAGATTCTCTATCTTCGTCTTCTTGAAAGGATCTTTCATCGCTTCTTTGTTGGCGATGAAGCGCGTCGTGGAAGTTGTGAGCGTGTCGATGATCCTGAGGTTGTTCGCTCTCAGGGAGGAGCCGGTCTCGGTCAGTTCGACGATGGCGTCGACGAGGTTCGGGCACTTGACTTCCGTGGCGCCCCAACTGAACTCGATCTTAACGTTGATGCCTTTTTCCGCGAAATATTTTTTCGTCATGTTGACGGCTTCCGTGGCGATCAGTTTGCCTTCCAGATCTTCGGGCTTCTGATAGGGGCTGTCGTTGTGGACGCAGAGCACCCATCTCACCGGGTTCGCGGTGGCCTTGCTGTACATCATCTCGCAGATCTCGACGACGTCGCTCTGGTTCTCGACGATCCAGTCGTGGCCGCAGATGCCGCAGTCAAGGTGTCCGGCTTCCACATAGCGGGACATTTCCTGGGAGCGGATGAGAATGGGCTTGATGTCAGGATCGTTGATCGAGGGGTAATAGGAGCGGCTGCTGATATTGACGGTGTAGCCGGCTTTGCGGAATATCTCGCAGGTGGCGGCTTCCAGGCTGCCCTTGGGGAGGCCGAGCACCAGTTTGCCTTCAAAAGTTTCCATTATTTTTACTGATTGTTGTTGAAGTTGAAAAGTTCGTCCACGATGGGACCGTCGTAATTCAGATGAAGATGATCGTAAGCTTTTTTCAGGGGAACGCGGCCCTTGTTGGTCCGCATGATGAAACCCTGCTGGATGAGGTAGGGCTCAATCACTTCCTCGATGGTGGAGACTTCCTCGCTTATGGTCACGGCGATGTTGTTGACGCCGGTGGGGCGTCCGCCGAATTTTTCGATGAGCGTTTTGAGATAGGCGTGGTCCATGTCGTCGAGGCCGAGTTCGTCTATCCTCAGCATGTCGAGGGCTTCCCTCGCCAGTTTCGGAGTGATGACGCCGTCGCCTTTCACCTGGGCGTAGTCCCTGACGCGGCGGACCAGGAAGTTCGCGATCCTGGGCGTTCCGCGGGATCTTCCGGCGATCTCGGCGAGAGCTTCCTCTTCGATGCCGGTCTTCAATATCATGGCGGAGCGTCTCACGATCTCGCAGAGTTCCTTAACGCTGTAGAATTCGAGCCTTAAGGATATGCCGAAACGTTCTCTCAAAGGCGCCGTCAGGTTTCCCATCCTGGTCGTGGCGCCGATCAGCGTGAAATGCTTGAGGTCGAGCCTCACCGAGCGCGCCTGCGGGCCCTGGTCGATCATGATGTCGATGAAGAAATCCTCCATGGCGGAATAGAGGTATTCCTCCACGGAAGAATCGAGGCGGTGGATCTCGTCAATGAAGAGGATATCGCCGTTCTCAAGGTTGGTCAGAAGCCCGGCCAAGTCTCCCGGTTTTTCGATGATGGGTCCGGAAGTCGTCTTGATGGAAACGCCTCTTTCTTGGGCGATGATGTTGGCCAGCGTCGTTTTGCCAAGCCCCGGGGGTCCGTAGAGGAGGATGTGGTCGACAGCTTCGTCTCTTCTTCTGGCGGCTTCCACCGCGATGTGAAGCTGTTCCTTTATCCTCTCCTGCCCGGTGAAGTCAGAGAAGCGCTGGGGCCGCAGGGTGAGGTCGACAAGGTCGTCCTTCTGAGGTATGTTTCTAATAAGGGAACTCATATCTTTTCATTTTACCAAAAACTCCTCGCGATGAATGTCATGATTATACCGAGACGAAAAAAGGCGCTATTTCGCAAGGGGCCGCATATATCCCTCGCTCACCATTACGCGCGCATTGCCAACGCTGGCATCCTCCATATGTTCGCTCCGGGATATATGCTGCCCCTTGCGAGAAAGCGCGATTATCGGCCGTAAGCGCAAAAATAGCGCGTACCCCTAAGCGAACTCACGGAGGAGGCAAACAAGTCGCGGCGCTGCTCGTGCAACACGCGTAGTCCGTGAGCGAGGGGTATGCGCTATTTTTGCGCGGCACGCGCAGTAGTTATCCTCTCAGCGAGGACAAAAGTTCCTTGTTGGTCTTGTAGCGGGCGATGAGTTCCTTCA
>DFCM01000022.1 GCA_002366995.1 bacterium UBP3_UBA3054
GTGAAGATGCTGTCCAGTTCGTGCGTGACGATGATTATGGTCGTGCCAAGGGAAGCGTTGAGGTCCAGTATCGTCTGGTCCAGCGAGGCGGAAGACCGCGGATCCAAGCCGGCGGACGGTTCGTCGAAGAAGAGCACCTCGGGGTCCAGCGCCATGGCGCGCGCCAGGGCCGCCCGTTTTTTCATGCCGCCTGAGATCTCGGAGGGCAGGAAATGCTCGAATCCGGAAAGATTGAAGAGCGCGAGCTTGAAGCGGGCCGAGCGTTCCAGAAGCTCCGGGGAAAAATCGGTGTATTCCTGCATGGGAAGCATGACGTTCTCAAGGAGCGTGTCGGAGCCGAAGAGCGCGCCGCCCTGGAACATCACGCCCATGTCCCTTAGCATTTCGGCAACTTCCTCCTCGCTGGAATTCACCATGCTTTTTCCCTTGAAGAGAATGTCTCCGGACATCGGCGCGTAAAGCCCGAAGAGGTGCTTTAAAAGAGTGCTTTTACCGCAGCCGGAACCGCCGCATATGACGAAGATCTCGCCTTTCTTCACGCTGAAATTAAGGTTTCGCATGACGACCCTTTCGCCATAACCTATCGTGAGATCTTTCACTTCTATGATCGAATTTTCAGCCATGACGGTCAGAAGGGCGGGTGGAAGAGGATGGTGAAGAGGGCGTCCGTCAGTATCGTGATGAAGATGCCGCTCACGACGGCGGCGGTGGTGTAGCGTCCGACGCTCTCGGCGCCGCCTTTCACCTGCATGCCGCGCATGCAGCTTATGCCGGCTATCAATACGGCGAAGAAGAAGGCTTTGACAAGACCTTCGGTAAACATTGAGAACGAGACAGCCTTGTACACTTCCCTAACGTAAGCGGGGAGCGTCACGTCGGTAGTCAGAAGGCACATGATGATGGAGCCGATTAGGGCCACGATGTTGCCGAAAATAAGCAGGCAGGGCATCGCGATGCCGGCGGCCAGCATCTTCGGCAAAACGAGGAAATGGCCGGGCTCGAAGCCCATTGAGCGGAGGGCGTCTATTTCTTCCGAGACCTGCATAGTGCCTATTTCGGCGGCGTAGGCCGCGCCGGAACGGCCGGCCAAAACCACCGCGGTGATCAGCGGTCCCAGTTCCTGAGCCAGCGCGATCGCGACGAGGTCCGGGATGAAGGCGGTAGCGCCGTACATGCCGAGCACGCTTTTGCCAAGCACGGTAAGAATGACGCCGATCATGAACTGGATCATGCAGACGATCGGAAGGGCTTCGACGCCCGTGGACTCAAGCGTCGTCAGGACGGCGCGCCAGCGGATCTTGGAAGGGGCGAGGATCGCCTGCCATATCATGATCGAGCATTCGCCGACAAAGCGGACGATCTCTTTCAAGTCTTCGTAAAGGTTGATGGTCGCCCTGCCGATCTGCTCGAAAAAGCCCTCGTGCCTGCGGTAAACGGGAAGCTCAGGCAGAAGCTTGTCGGTGTTTATAAGGCCGAGCATCTTTTCGCAGACCGCGCTTTTCCTTACGATCTCGAAGCCGGCTTTCCTCGCGGCGCAGCGCGCCTTCAATTCGATCATGACGGCGACGCCCTGGCCGTCGATGTAATTAACTTCGCCGAGGTCAAGCGAAAGCTTCTCTCCGCTCTTAATGAGGGAGGAAAGTTCGGAGAGGGCCTTTTCGGCAGTTTGAAGGTTCAAAGCGCCTTGCAATTTCAAAAGAAGGCCCTCGGGAGTTTTCTCCCGGGTAATCACAAAGGAGCTTTCGGACATCAGGCGATCAGGGAATGGTGATGACTTGGCCGGGTTTGAGCTTATCGTCTCCGCCGTTGGCTTTCATCAGCTTGAGGTAATTCACGCCGAGCTTCTTGCCGATGGTGTAGTAGGAATCGCCCTTCTTGACGGTGTAGGTGCTGCCGCTGGCAGCGCTCTTAGAGGAAGCGCTGGAGGAGCCGCCGCCGGGAATTTTAAGCTTGGTGCCGATCTGCAGGACGCCGTTGGCGTTGAGGCCGTTGGCGTCGGCCAGAGCCTGGACCGTGCAGCCGTTGGCGCGGGCGATCTTCCAGAGGGAGTCGCCTTTCTTGACGGTGTAGGTGCCGCCGCTGGCTTTCGCGGAGGAGGAGCTGCTCTTCCAGGAAGAGGAGGAGTCAATGTAGCCGGTGCCGCCCGAGTAAGATGAGCTGCCGCTGTAAGAGAGGGACTGCGAGGTGGAGTATCCGCCTCTCAGAGGAACGAAGCCGTCAGAGCCCGCGCGGTAGGAGTAAGAGGAATCAACAGCCGGCGCGGAAGGATCGATGAAGACGTCGTCGCCGGATCTCCCGCCCAGGACTTCCTGGTCGACTTGCTCGCCGAGACCGAAGGCGCTTCCGCCGTTGTCGCTCAGCGCGAAGCTCTCGCTGCTGCTCGACGTGCCGCCGAAAGAATCGTTGGAATAACTGCTGTCCTCGGTGGAAGAGAGTTCCACGTCGGAAGAGAAAGCGGAATCATTTTGTTCCGGAGCGGATTTGCAGCCGGCCAAAGTGATGACAGCCGCCAAAGCGATAAGGAAGAATAGATCGGATTTTTTCATGCTGACCTCGTTAGTTAGATTATATAAGAGATTTTACCACAGAACCCTTGGTTGGTCAAGCATGGCGGAAGCTTTTCCTCCGGCCTTGGTTGACTTTTAGAGGCCGAAATAATAGAATGTTCCCCGTAATTTTGTGCCGAGGTAGCTCAGTTGGTAGAGCAAAGGACTGAAAATCCTTGTGTCGACGGTTCGATTCCGCCCCTCGGCACCACCTATGAAAAAGCCCCGCCTTTTCGGCGGGGCTTTTTGTTTTTTATTCAGCCTTAACTATTTGCGAGCAGGCTTTCAGCATTCCCACGACGTCGGATAGGTTCGCCGGCACGATCATGGTGTTGTTCGTTTTGGCGAGATGCCCGAACTGGTTGAGGTAATTCTGGGCCAGCTGCATGTTGACGGAGGCGAGGCCGCCGGGCTCGTTCAGGGCCTGGGCAACTTTTCTGATGCTCTCCGCCTGGGCTTCCGCCACCAGAAGGATCTCTTTGGCCTGGCCTTCCGCGACGTTTATTCTCCTGGCGCGCTCGCCCTCGGAAAGGGCTATGGCCTGCTGGCGTTCGCCCTCGGCGCGGTTTATTTTCGACTGGCGTTCGCCCTCGGACTCCGCGATCATGGCGCGTTTCTCGCGCTCGGCCCTCATCTGCTTCTCCATGGCGTCGCTGATCGTGCGGGGAGGAGTGATGTTCTTGATCTCATAGCGCGTTACTTTGATGCCCCAGGGGTCAGATGCTTTGTCGACGGCCTCGACGATCGCGGCGTTGACGGTCGTCCTTTCCTCGAAGCTGCGGTCGAGGTCTAGTTTGCCCATCTCGCTTCGCATGGTGGTCTGGGCCAGCTGCGTGGTCGCGAACATGTAGTCGTCGATGCCGTAGGCGGCTTTGGTCGGCTCCATCACCTGAAGATACAGAACGCCGTCGACGTCAACCATGATGTTGTCTTTCGTGATGCACTGCTGCGGGGGAACGTCGATGGCCATTTCCTTCATGGAAAGCCTGTAGGCCAGTCTGTCGATGAAGGGGATGATGATGTGGAAGCCGGCTTCCAGGGTCATGCGGTATTTTCCCAAGCGCTCCACGATGTAGGCGCTCTTCTGGGGGACGATCACAAGAGCCTTGCAGATCAAAATGATGACGAAAATGACTAGAATGGCGATGAGTGCGGGATGCATATTGTCTCCTCAAAATTTATTTATTGATTGTTTGCTGTAGTAGGTTATTTTTCAAGGGAAAAGACCCACTGGTGTTTTTCCCTGACGTTCAGGTCGGGGATGAAAACGGAATAGCATTTCTTGTTTTCGTCGTAGCTATCCTTACAGTTCGGACTGCCGAAGACCGAGTCGGTGGGTTCGCCGGCGAAGTAGAGGTCTATCCTTATGTTCCGTTTTTCGGGCATGCCCTTGAAGCCGCCCTTTATGGGCTCCTGCGTGACGACGACGGTCTTGCCGTCGTCCTCGAGCCTGATGGGAAGTCTTGAATAGTTCTTGTCGTAATCGAGCGATTCGCCGTCGTCCTCGTAGATCTCAATGTAATCGTTGCCGCCGGGATAGACCGCCAAAACCAGAGGATCTGGCAGAGACGTTCCGACGCTCTCGACGTAGTCCATATTCGGGATGATCGATCCCGCGCGGACGAAAAGGTTGAATTCGTTGAGCGCCACCTGTTTCTTGATGGGCTTTCCGCCTTCGAATTTTTCGCCGGTCGCATAGTGGTAATACGTTCCCTTGGGCAGCTTGAATTTCATGAATCCGCCGGGGGTGCCGGCCGGAGCGAAGAAGAGCTTGTCGCCGATGAAATAGGAATGCGTGAAGGAGTACGCTTCCTCGTCATCCGGGAAGAGGAAATAGACCGGGCGGTGGATGGGCATGCCGGTTTCGTAGGCGTCCCTGGCCAAATGATAGAAGTAGGGGACGAGCTTGAGGTGGAGCTGGTAGGCGTCCCTTATGATCTTTTCGGTCTCCTCGTTGTAGTTCCAGGCTTCCCTGATGCCGTGGTCGCTGTGCACTCTCATGATGGGGCAGAGCGCGCCCATTTGCACCCAGCGGACGAAAAGCTCGGGGGAGATATGCCCGGGATGGAAGCCCGTGATCTCACCCTTGAAGCCGCCGAGATCGTGCGAGAAGTAGCTCATGCCTTCGTGGGCGGCCCTTCTGTTCACGTCGAACTCGTAGTTAAGGACCGGCCAGTGCGAGGCGGTGTCGCCGGAGAAGTAAGCCGGGTAGCGCTGGGAGCCAAGACCAGCGTAGCGGTTCAGGGCGATGGGGCGCTTGCCCTGCTTCAGATGATGGCGGAACATCAGCTCATCCATCCAGAGATTGAAATTGAAGTGCGGCATGATGCCCTGCCAGTTGTCTTCCCACCAGAGGTCCACGCCTATTTTGTCGTTGGGATCGTAGGTGAATTTTTCAAAGGCTTCCCAAATGTCCTTGTCAAGGTAATCCATGGCGAAGGAATCGCCGCCGTGTCCTCGGTTCCAGATGGAAATGCCCATCTTTTCCCGGAATTCCTTCCAGTCTTTCTGGGCCAGCGGGGGAGGATTCTGGGGATCGATGCCTAAGCTTTGCGCCATCGCTTTGAAGGCTTCGTCGTTTTTCGGTATGCCTTCGGAGTGGACGTTCAGGCCGACCTTCACGCCGTTCTCATGGGCCCATTTGAAGAAGCCTTCGGGATCCGGGAACTTCTCCTTGTTCCATTCCCAGCCGGACCAGCCGTTGATGTGCCAGTCCATGTCCACGATGAGGACGTCCAGGGGCATTTTGCACTCCCTGTGTTTCTTGACGACTTCCTTGATCTCGTCGGCGGTGTAGGGATGGAAGCGGGAGTACCAGGAGCCGTAGGCCCAGCGGGGGAGCATGGGGATCTTTCCGCAGAGCGCGGTAAATTCTTTCAGCGCGTCGCCGTAATTCTTGCCGTAGCAGAAGAAGAAAAGGTTCTTGTAGTTTTCCCTAATGTCGGTGTCGAGCCATTCCTTCTCGCGGTCGTACATGTACATCCAGCTCTCGTCCAGCATGAAGTAGCCGGCCTTGGAGACGGGTCCCGGAGGGGCGGTCTTGGCGACGTCGCAGATCTCCTGCATTTCCTTGGGCAGTTCATCGTAATCCCTGAACATGCACCAGAGGTCGTTTCCGACGGGCTTGTAGTCGATCTTGTTGGCGTTCAGCCAGTCGTGGAGCGTGCTGGAGATGTAGAGAAGCGGCAGTTCGCCGTAGCGTTCGTATTTCCAGTCGCCGCCGGGGAAAACTTTGCCGTTCCCGACCATGGCGTCGTAAACGTGGTCCATGCCGACGACGGCGCCCAGGTTCTCGGGATCAAGGTCGCCGTAGTGCCACTCTCCCTTCATGCCGCCGGATTCCCACTCGATCTTCAAGTTTTCTTTCGTCAGTTCCGGGCCGTCTTTGTAATAGATCTTGAGGCAGGGAGTTCTGAGGGCCACTCCGCCTCTTATGAACTTCACTTCGTCGAATTTCTTGGGTTCCGGCATGGAAAGCGTTCTGAGGGTCGGGCGGTCGTCGAATTTGCCTTCGGTATCGAATTCAATTCTGACCATGGCGTCGGAAAGACGGGAGAAACGGGCGTTGCCGCAGCGCACGCTTCCTTTGGGTCCTTCAATTGTTTCGCTGGCGTTCATAAGGCAGGGCGCTATAAAAAGCAAGGGGAGATAACGCAGAAGTTTAAGCTTCATTATTTATCCTGATGGGGGATTAAGAAGGGGCGCTTGGAGTAAACTTTACAGTTATTCAATGATATTGATTTATTGGTAAAAACGCAAGTTGATAAAAGGCGTGAAAATCAAACTCTTCCTTTCCACAGCGCGGCGGTTTTTTGTGGTAAAATACCTGAGTGTATGTTCGTGGGTAAGATAAAGGAATTCTTCTTAAATTTCGGCCGGGCCTTCCAGTCCCGCAACTACAGGCTTTTCTTCATTGGGCAACTGGTCTCCTGCACCGGCGGCCAGATCCAGGCGGTGGCCATGGGCTGGCTGGTCTACGATCTTACGAATTCCAAGACGATGCTGGGGACGATCCTTCTGCTTTCCCAGGCGCCAGGTCTCATACTGAGTCCCGTGGCAGGGATACTGATGAGCCGCTTCAACAAGCGCCGCCTTCTCATGACCGTCCTGGTCTTGTCTTCCCTGCACGCTATCACCCTCGCCGTGCTTACCTTGACTGGCGCCATAACGCCCGCTCTGCTTCTTGTCATGGCGGCCTTCATGGGCATTTTGACCTCGATCGAGATGCCGACCAGGCACAGCCTCATCTATTTTATGGTGAAGGAGCCGTCGCATCTTGGCAACGCCATCGCCCTGAACTCCATGATCTTCAATTTGGGGAGATTGGTCGGCCCCGCCATCGGCGGCTTCGCCATCAGTCTCATCAAGGACAATTGGGGGAGCGCTCTTTCCCAGGGGACCCTTCCCAGCGACGTTCCATCCCACATCGGAGAAAGCTTCTGTTTCTTTTTGAATTCGCTCTCCTATTTCGCGGCCGTCATAGCGCTCCATCTTATGGATTTCGTGCTGCCGGTCTACGAGAGAGGCAAGAACGCCGCCCACGATTTCTGGGAGGGCCTGAAGACGGCTTGGACTTTCCCGCCAGTTAGGGTGGTCCTTCTGACGCTGGCGATGCTCGGCTCCACAGCCATCACCGCCAACACGCTGACGCCGGCCATCGCCAGGGACATCCTGCACGGCGATTCGCGTTTTCTGGGCATGCTCCAGAGTTCTCTTGCCCTGGGCGCCATTCTTTCCGCCGGCTACATGGCCAGCCGCGCCACGCTGAAATACTTCAACTACCATTTCATCGTGGCGACGCTCTCCTGCGGAACGGCGCTCATGATCTACTCCTACTCCTCCAGCCTCAAGCTTTCCTGTTTCGCAATGTTCCTTATGGGACTGGGTCAGATCCTTTTGTTTTCCTCCACCAATACGCTCATTCAGCTTATCGCCCCGCACAAGTACCGCGACCGCTTCATCAGCTTCTACGCCGGCATTCTTTTGGGCCTTGTCCCGCTTGGCTGCCAGTTCACCGGTTTCCTGGCCGACCACATCGGGCTCAGGGAAGCGGTCAGAGTTTGCGGCGTCTGCTCTTTTCTAGTCATGATCTGGTATCTTTTCAACCGCCATCACATCAGGGATCACGAGTATCCCGCCACGGAATAAATTATGCCTGAACTACCCGAAGTACAAACCGTCGTAAACGAAATAAAAAAGCAAAAGCTCGTGGGCGAAAAGATCAAGGACGTCGAGATCCTGGTCCCGAGCCTTGTAGCGCCGCTTGACACGGCCGCTTTCGCAAAAGC
>DFCM01000004.1 GCA_002366995.1 bacterium UBP3_UBA3054
AAGCAGTGGACCAAGGAAAAATTCGCGCCCGCGATAGAGGAATGGGTCGTGAAGCTGACCGACGTCATGGCTTCCGACGGCTGGACGCCGCCCTCTAAGATCTACTTCCAGTTCGTCGTCGTTAAGCTGGAGAACGCCGATCACGCGCCGGCGTGGGCTGTGCCGAGCGAAAGCCGGGTCAGCCTCCGCGCCGACTGGTTCAGGGAAAACTTGAACGGCGAGGCGCTAGGCTCTACCATTCACGAGCTCACCCACGTCATGCAGAACTACTGGACGGAAGGGGCGAACGAGAAGAATTGCCCGGAGTGGGCGAGCGAGGGCTACGCGGACTACGTCAGGTGGGTCCTTTTCGAGCCCGAGTCCAAAGGCTGCGATTTCGTGTACCTGGCTCCCAACAAATATCACTACAACGACTCCTACCGCGTCACCGCGCATTTCTTAGGTTTCGTGGAAAGCCAATTCCCCGGGACGATGAAAAAGTTCAACGCCGCGCTCCGCGACCACTCTTTCGACGACGGCAAGTTCTGGAAGGACGCGACCGGAAAAACCGTCAAAGAGCTTGAAGCGGACTGGAAGGCCGACCTCAAGAAGGCCGCCGCCGATTTGAAGGCGAAAAACGCTTAGTTCCCGCGGCCTTATTTCCAGATAAGGATCATGTAGGCAAGATACGCGGCAAAAAAGAGCGCGCCAGCTAAGCGGCTTATTTTCCCGCGTATCATGAACAGTATGAAAACGACCGTGACCGCGGTCATGACGGCGAAATCAAAAAGGATGTTTTTTTCGACCGGGAAAGGTTTTATGATCGCGGTCACGCCGGGGATCATCAGGGCGTTGAAGATGTTGCTGCCTATGATGTTCCCGATGGCGAGGTCGCTCCTTTTGTGAATTGCCGATATTATTGAGGCGGCCAATTCAGGCAGCGAAGTGCCGACCGCCACTATCGTGAGCCCGATGACCGTTTCGCTGACGTGCCAGTCCCTGGCCAAGGCGACGGCGTTTGTGACCATCAGTTTGGCGCCGCCAATCATGACGGCTATGCCGACGGCGGTCACCATGAAGCTTATGAAAAAGTTGTTCCACGGTCCCGTCAGATCCGGGACCTCTTCGCTTTTCGCGTCAGGGCTGAAGACGCTCCAAAGGATATAGGAGAGCATCGCGGCGGTCATGATCATCCCGTAAGGGCGGCCGATGTATCCCAAAAAGAAAGTCAGGCCGAGCAGGACGACGCTGAGGGCTAGCGAGAAGATCTCCCTGAAGCGGGCCTTTTCCGTAAAGACGACGGGATTGATCAAGGCGGTCAAGCCGAGGATCAGAATGATGTTGGCTATGTTGCTGCCTATTACGTTGCCAATGGCGAGCCCGGGGGAGTTGATCTTTCCGACGACCGAGAACAGGCTGGCCAAAAGTTCCGGAACGGAAGTTCCGAAACCAACAACGACGATCCCGATAACAAGGCCGGAAACGCGAAGCTTTTTGGAGAGCGCTATGGCGCCTCTCACCATCGCTTCGCCGCCCGCTATCAGGAAAGCGAGCCCAAGAATGAAAAGCAGTCCTTCTTTCATGCGTTAAAGTTCTTCGTACCTGTTTACCCAGTTTTCAACGACGGAAAGCGAGTTGTCCCAGAATTCGGATCTGGTTATGTCATACCCGAAACGCGACGCAAGTTCTCTGGGCGAGGCTTGGCCGGCGGAGCGGAGGAAATCCATGTACTTGGGAACGAAGGCCGCGCCTTCTTTCCTATAGAGGGAATAGAGGGCCATGGCGAAGAGGCGGCCGAAGGCGTAGGGGTAGTTGTAGAAGTTGAAGCCGCTGAAGTAATAGTGGGGCTTCCAGGTCCACATGTAGGGGCCGAGGCAGTTAGAATCCAGGGCGTCGCCGAAGGTGGCCTTCTGGGCTTTTTCCATGATGGCGCAGAGCTCTTTGGCGGTCAATTCTGATTCCAGGCGGCGTTCCATGACTTCTTTTTCGAAGAGGAAGCGTGAGGCGATGTCAACGATGACGCCGCTGGTACTTGCGATGGCGTTTTCAAGGATGTAGAGTTCCTCTTCCTTGCTTTTGGCTTCTTTCAGGGCGGACTCAGAAACGATCATCTCGTCCATGATGGAGGCGGTCTCGGCCAGCGTCATGGGGCATTTGCGCTGCTTCATGGGCAGGCCTTTCATGCAGTAGTTGTGGAAAGCGTGGCCCAGTTCGTGGGCCAGGCAGTTGACGGAATCGAAATTGCAGGCGTAATTGGCCAGGATGCGGGATTCCTCAAGTTTCCTAACAGGCATGCAGAAGGCGCCGCCTCTTTTGCCGTCCCTGGGCTCGGCGTCGATCCAGTTGTTCTCGAAGGCTCTTTTCGCCAGGTTCCGCAGTTCCGGTGAGAAACTCTCGAAATGACGGTAGAGGAAAGCCTGGCAGTCTTCTATGGAATAATTACGAGAGCTGTCGCCCACGGGGGCGTCCAGGTCGCACCAGCGCAGTTTCGGAAGGCCGAGCTTTTTCGCCTTGCTGACGAAGTAGCGTCTGAAAAGAGGGAAGGAGCGTTCCATGGCGTTCCAGAGGGCGGAGAAGGTCTCATCGTCCAAACGGGAGATCCTGAGGCTTTGCTCCAAGGCGGAGGAGTAGCCTCTCGCTTTGGCCATGGTGTTGGCGGAACCTTTGACGCCGTTCAGGCAGGCGGCTACTTGGTCCTCGATTTTCTTCCAGGCCTCTTCCTCGGTCTTCTGGGCGTTGAGGCGGACGTCGGGGTCGCTGTCGGTCTGGTAAGCTCTTATGGCCGTCAGAGGCAGTCTTTTCGTTTCGCCCTTGTAGGTGAATTCCGCGGTGGCTCTAGAAGTGATAAGGCCCTGCATCTTGGCCCAGGCGTGCGTGCCGCACTGCTCCAACCTGGCGGCCAGCTCTTCTTCCTTTTCGCTGAGAAGATGGGAGGCGTTGTCTCTTTCCTCGTTGAGGGCGAAATTGAAATCTTTAAGATCATTTGAAGCGTCGGAAGTCCAGAATTCATTCCAGAGTTTTTCGGGAACGGCGGCGAGCCATTTGAGATAGCGGACATTCAGAAGGCCAAGGGCCACCATGGCGCCGGAAAGGGAGGACTCTATCTTGACAGCGTCGGAGTTGTAGGAATCGGTCGTGATGAGGGAGTGGCAGTATACGCTTATCGCTTCCACGGGATCGGCGAGCTCTTCTTCCATCTTGATCATTTTTTTGAGATCAGCTGCAAGTTCCTCAACGCTTCCTGGGCAGGGAGGGAATTCCAATTCCTTAAGAGCGGCAACGTTGTTTTTGATCTTAACGAGATCCGCCTTTAGTTCCGGGGAATCGAGGGAAGGATAAAGTTCCTTTAGTTGCCAATGGGGAAGAGCGTTCGACATTTTATGTTTCCTTAAAATTTGTATGCTAAAACTTCTTTGAGTGTCGGTATGGATGGTGCGGCGCCGGGCCTTGTCACGGAAATGGCGGCGGCTTTGGAAGCGAGAGTAAGCGCGTCTTTAGGAGCTAAGCCGTTGATGACCGAGGCGAAGAAGTAGCCGGAGAAAGTGTCGCCGGCGCCCACGGAATCGATGGCCTTGACGTGATAAGCTTCCTGCTTTATGACTTCTTTTCCGTCGTCATAGTAGGCGCCGTTTTTTCCCAGAGTCAGGATCGTTTTTGTATTGGGGAATTTTTCCCGCATCATTTTTAAGATATCTTCCGGACGTTCGGAGGGAACGCCGGAAATGGTCGCGCCCTCTATCTCGTTTACGATGAGATATGCTGTTTTTTCAAGCGGAAGATCTTTTATGGAGTCGTCGCAAGGGGAGGGATTGAAAGCGATGACAACGCCTTTTTCCGCCAGTTCGTTCATTATCTCCGGCAGAAGGTTCACTTCGTTCTGGGCGATGAACCAGTCGCCCGCGGAAAGGAAGTTCTTAAGTTCGCTAATGAGCTTATTGGGAACGCAGCGGTTGGAACCGCCGAAGTGCAATATGGCATTCTGCCCGTCCGGCGTGATCTGGATGACGGCGTGGCCTTGCGGAATGTCTACGGGATAGATAAGTTCAGTCTCGACTTTTTCTTTCTTCAGGTATTCCAGAAAATCAAGCCCGTCGGGTCCGTAGCTTCCGGCCTGGTAGACGTCCGCGAGTCCCGCTCTTTTGAGAGCGATGGCCTGGTTGAAGCCCTTGCCGCCATAAAAGACGGCGCGGTCTTCGGCGGGAAGCGTTTCACCCGGCCTTACGAAGTGGGGGACGTGATAGATGATGTCGCGGACCAGAGATCCGTAGCAGACGACTTTCGGCATATCAACCTCTGTTCTGGATGACGTATCTGACAAGCTGGTCGGTGCTGGCGTCGGGATCTTTCTGCAAGGCTTTCTGGACGGCTTCCTGGACTTCCGACTGGCGGAAGCCAAGGGCGACGAGCGCCATGACTGCGTCGGCGGCGTTCTTGGAGATGCCGGCGGGCGCGGTCTTGCCGGCCAGGTGCGTAAGCTTGTCTTTCAGCTCCACGATGATCCTTTCGGCGGTCTTTTTGCCGATGCCTTTGATGGAGGAGAGGGCTTTTACGTCTTCGCAGGCGATGGTCTGGCAGAGGCTGGAGATCGGCTGGCTGCTGAGAATAAGGAGCGCCGAGGCCGGGCCGATGCCGGAGACTTCGATGAGTTTCAGGAAGACTTCCCGTTCCTCGCGGGTCGCGAAGCCGAAAAGTTTCTCCTCGTTCTCCCTAAGGTGATGGAAGATCAGAATCCTGACTTTGTCGCCCATGGGAGGGAGCGTTTCGTAGGTGTTGAGGGAAATGCTGACTTCATAGCCGACGCCGCCTACGTTCAGAACGACGAAGGTTGGCTCTTTTTCATCTATAATGCCTTCCAGAAAAGTGATCATTTTTCCTCCGCGTCAGTGATTGTCTGCCCGTACTTGAGGGCGTGGATATGGGTTATGGCTATCGCCAGGGCGTCCGAGGCGTCCGGCAGCATGCGGGTGTCCTTTATTTTCAGCATGTTGGTCACCATTGCCTGGACCTGGTCTTTTGTTGCGGCGCCGATGCCGACCACGGCTTTTTTCACCCTGGTGGGGGAGTATTCCATAACGGGAATTCTCCTTAGGGCCGCGGGAAGAACAGCTGCGCTTCTCGCTTCGCCGATCTTCAACGCGCTGCGGGCGTTCTTGTAGAAGAACTGGCTCTCGACCGCGACCGTCGTCACGTCGTAGCTTTTCAAAAGTTCGTCGATCCCTTCGAAGATCCTGGCGTAGCATTCCACGAGGGGAAGGCTGGCGGAATTCTTTATGACACCGAATTCCGCGCACTCCATCGCGCCGCTCTCAGAGCGGACCAGGCCGTAGCCTGTAACGCGGGTGCCGGGATCGATGCCAAGGACCAGCATTACTTCACCTCGACTTCCTGCATCTCGAAAACGGGCGCTCCGGGAGTCGGCTTGGCGCCGGGCAGATTCTGGTCGGCAGCGGAAGCGTCCAATTGCGCGTCGAGTTCCTTCAGAGGATCAACTTTTTCCGGTTTGCTTTCGGGAACATCGAAGGCGGTTTCCTTGACTTCGACTGTCTCTACCGTTTCCGTCACCGCGGGGGAGTCAAAAGCGGAGCCGGTTTCCTCGACCTTCTCCACCGTCTCCTCGACTTTTTCTTCGACCTTCTCCTCGACCTTCTCTTCAGTCTTTTCCGTGAACTCTATCGGCTTGCTTTCCACGGTCTCGACAGGCGTCGGGGTGATGACGGGAACGTCCTCGACGGTTTCTTCAACGGTTTCCGTAACGGCGGCGGGCTTCGTCATAAAGTCGCCGACCTTTTTGCCGGGCCTGATGCTGGGTTTCGCATCCATGAGCTCGGGATCAAAGATCTCGATGCTGCTGGAGCGTCTGAGGCCGTTCATGTAGGGTTCGTAGACCGCGGCGCTCTTCGATTCGGCCACGCGGCGGTAGATGTCGTCGTAGGCTTCTCTTTCCGTCTGAACGTGGGCGTCCTGCTTGGCGCTGACATAGACGATGTGGTAGCCGAAGGGCGTTCTTATAACTTCGCTGTACTGGCCGGGAGCGAGGCTGAAAGCCGCTCTTTCCACCTCGGCCATTTCTTCGCCGAAGTGGCCCTGCTCGATTATGCCCCAGTCGCCGCCGGAGTCCTTCATCGGACCTTCGGA
>DFCM01000053.1 GCA_002366995.1 bacterium UBP3_UBA3054
GAGCTCCTGACCAAGGTCAGGAACGGCGAAGCGGACTACCACTTCATCGAGATCATGGCCTGCCCGGGCGGCTGCGTCAACGGCGGCGGCCAGCCCCAGGTCCACGCTTCCATCAGGAACACCGTGGATATCAGGGCCGAGCGCGCCAAAGCGCTCTATCAGCTCGATTCCGGCATGAAGATCAGGAAGTCTCATGAGAATCCCAGCATCAAGAAGGTGTACGCGGAATTCTATGAGAAGCCCGGCAGCCACAAGGCTCACGAGTGCCTGCACACCAAGTACGTTAAGCGCGGCCTCTACAAATAAGGCTGACACAAACGTGCAAAAAAAGACCCGCGGCGAAAGCCGCGGGCCTTTTTTTATCCTGACGATATCTGTCAGTTCTGCTGCACGACCTTTTCGGCGTGCTTCACTTTCACGGGGTTCTTTGTCTTGGCCGAGAAGATGTTGTGGCGCAGCATGACGTTCTTGGCGTAAGAAACGATAACGTCCGGCTGATCCAGTTCCGACTCGAAAATGTTGTTTTCGATCAGGATGTTGTCGTGCACGCGGGACTTCTCGTTGCCATCGCAGTTGATGCAGACGCCGGTGCAGCCTCCGCCGTAGCCGCAGCGGATGAAGCGGTTGCCGCGTATGACGACGTTCTCAGAACCGGGGCCTTCGCCCCAGCCTTTCTCGACGCCGATATGGATGGCGTACAAGGTCGTCTCCATGATGGTGCAGTTCTCTATTAGAACGTTCCTGGTCTTGATGAGAATGCCGCGGGCGCGGTGCGACATGATGGAGCAGCCGCGCATTCTGAGACTCGGCATCCTGGAGGCGTTGATGCAGGCGTATTTTTCAAGATGATTGGGCAGCGGCGTGTCGAAAGTCACCTTGCTTCTCAGATTCTTCACGTCCTTTTCAACTCTTACGACCTTCATGGTCGTCAGCACGTTCATGGTCTCGTAGTCCACGATCTCCATGATGTCGCCGACTTCCGGAGAGTCGAGGACCAGGGCGTGCGTCATGGCTTTCACCTTAAGAACGGCGCTTGAGTCGTCCCCTTCAACGGGCAGCATCGTGTAATAAAAGTTGTGCAGATTGGTGGCATCGTCGCCCTGATTGGCGAACATACAGTTCTCGAAATCGATGATGCCGGAGCAGTTCGTGAAGTGCGTGGCGTCCGTGTTGGTGCTGAGCTTCTTCCCGGGCAGCGGCACGACTCTAAGCCCCTGCATGAAGATGTTCCTCGTCTTGTTGCCGACTATGCCCATGCCGGGCTGGCAGAAGATCGTCACGTCCTTCAGAGTTATGTCCTCGCACTCATTCATAAGTATGGCCGGACGGAAGTGCAATGAATGGTTGAAGATCACGATAAAGCCTTTGTAGCGCTCCGGGATCTGGCTGTGCACGCGGAAAGTGCCGTCGGACAAGACCTCGTTGTTCCTTTGGTAATAATCCTGGTTGGGCTCCAGGCGTTCCCTGACCGGATCCCAGTACGAGATCCTGGAAAGCGCGGCGCCCTCGGTCAGAGGAGTGTCCTCGTCCAGCTTCACGTCGTAGTAGTCTTTCTCGACTTTCGTTATGACGCCCTGGGTGAAAGGCAGCCTTTTGTACGAGATGTTAAGCCCTTCTATGCAGACGTTCTTAGAGCCTTCCAAAGTCACGGGCTCCATGAAGCCTTCGCAGAGGATAGTCACGCCCTTGGCGGTCACCTTGACGTTCTTAAGGTTCCGCATGTCCAGACCCGTGACATAGGGGAAATAGAACTGGAAGATGGTGCCCTCGTCCTGGCTCTTGTCCTTCAGAGACATAACGGCGTCGCGAAGCTTTATGGCCTCGGGGTCGCTTATTAGATAGACGCCCGGTTCGATCACGAGTTCGCAGTTGCCTTTTGCCCGGCAGGCGTCAAAAGCCGCTTTGAAAGCGTCTTTGGCGTTTGCGCTGCCGTCTTTTACGGCGCCGTAATCGCTGAAATTGATCTTAGTCATGTTCATGGTCTTGCCTTTTCCTTTCGGGGCTCCGAAGGAAGAAGAGCAGCCGGCGGCCAACACTAAAAGAGCCGCGACCGCAAGTTGTTTTCCCAAAGAAAGCATCGTTCTTTTCCTTCAATATGGTTGGTTACGGACTCGATTATATCATAGAAAGCCCAACTAATGGTATAATCAGATGTAATATTCTAATTATTAATGCTGGAAACATTCTATGAAGAAAAACCTTGCCGCGGCATTTTTGCTTTCAGTTTTCGCCTTGGCGTCAGTGGGCGCCGAGACGCTTCCCCTTCAACCGGAAAAGGACGACTTCCTCGAGGCCTACCGCCTTGCCCTGCAGATCTACGGCGTCAACGCCAGCTATGAGGAACTGGCCTGCCTGAACGGCCTGCCCCTGACGCCGCTGAGGAACAGCGAGACTTTCTGCGGAAGAAAGGCCGACTTCCCCTACTCCTGCTGCCAGAACGTCCAAAGGCTGAACAATTTCTACCGCCTCAGGAACGAAGAGAAAAACTATACCGCCAAAGAACAGATCTCGGCCTCCAAGCGCACGGAGTACCGCAAGCTCATATCCGATTCGCAAAAGGAAGGCGTCTCAGCCATCCAGTTCGCCAAACTTCAGGGTCAGCTCTCCCCCACCTGGCACTATGTCGAACCGGGGACCGGCCTGACTTTAAGGGCCGTTTACCGCGGAAGAGCCTACTCTTACCAGGGCGTTCCGGAGAAAGTCTGGCTCATCAAAAGATCTTCCCGCCCGGCCTCCGGCGAAACCCCCCAGGTCTTCATCTTCGAGAACATCGGAAAACTTTTGAACGGCACCACCACGATCTCGTTCTTGGTCTCCGGCGTCAACATGCTGCGCGAATTCGCGGACGGCGCCTACGCCATGCCCTGGTGCCCCGAATGCAGCTCCCCCTTCAACAACTGCATCTACAAGCATCTTCTGCGCTGGGAGTACGACTCGAAGAAAGCGCTCCAGCTCTTCCCCTTCATGTACCAGCTTTGCACAACCGAAGAGGAAAGGGCTCTCCTCTCCCTGGCTGAAAAGGAATACAAAAACTACTCGGAAGGCTTCGGCGCGATCCTGCAGGATCCGGCCTGGGAGCATCCCCAGACCGATCTGACCGCCCAGACGCTGATGGGCGAAAAGATCCGCAAACTGACGATCCCGCTCATGAGCTGCGCGGAATGCTTCTTCTCTCTGGCCAACAAGAAAAATTCCCTCAGTTCCGAATACTACTCCCCCACCAAGCGCTCCCAGCTCAACTCCGACAAGCTCGCCAATTCGATCGTCGAAATGCAGATCGATTCGCGCTACGAGGGCTCCCTGGCCTGCTCTCTGTTGATCGCCTGCCAGCTCTCCGGCTGCGACAGGCCTTCCTTTGTCACGCGCTCAATCGCGGGCCTGCCCGTAAGATTGGCGCTTTTGACCAACAACTGGTATTTCTGCCGCGAGATCAACGAAGGCGTTGACATGAAGGATTCCCTGGCGGAAGCCTGCGGTTTCCGTCTGAGAAAGCTTACGACCAAAATAAGCGACCCGGAAGCCGCCACCGTCGACAACAACATCAAGAGAGTCTACGACGCCGCCATCAGGAAGGTCGTAGAGAGCATCTCCGTAAAAAGGCACGCACTGGTCGGCTCGAACCTTAACCGCTCCGGCAACTGGGGCGTCATCGCCGGCTACAACGATTACGGCTTCACCTGGCTGGGCCGCAGCACAGCTGACACGTACTCCCAGCTTTTGGAATTCACAACGCTTCCGACCGACATGCTGCTGGTCGACACCGCGGTCCCCAAGCAGCCCTTCGAAGACGACGTGGCGCTGGCCCTTTCCCGCTGGATAAAACAGATCAAGGGAACAAACAGCCAGGGCTGCCTGACGGGCGGGAAACTCTTCTCGTACTGGATGAGGGAAGTCGCGAGTTGGTCAAAAAACGGGGAAATGCCCGAACCCACCAAAGCCAGCGTCAACCGCAGCCTCTGGAACACCATGATCGACGGGCGCAGCGACGCTTTGGTCTTCATAAATCACCTTATCAAAGCCGTCCCCATCATCTCCATTCCCATGACGGAAGCCAAGGAGGTCCTGGAAAGGGAGCTGACGATCGCGCGCAGCGCCTTGAACAACGGCTACGTGCTGGGCTACGGAGATTCGCGCTACCAGCCGAGCAAGTTCGACCAAAGCTCTTTTGCGAGACAGATCGACGCCATGCGTCAGATCGCCGAACAGGACAGGCTTTTCCTGAACCATCTGGAGACGGCGCTCCAGACTCTCAATAAGTAGGTCATCTGGCCAAGGCGAGCATCAGGGCGGTGATCACCGCCTCTCCGCAGAAGAGGCCCCTGGCGGCGCCAATCGCGCCGCTTACGCTGATCATGTATGTCGATAAGCCTATGCTCAGGATAACGCCCAAAACGAGCGGCAGGAGCGCTGATTTGGCCTTTCCCTTGGCGATCACCCTCTGATAGGCCAGCACTCTCAAGGGAACAAGGGCCATCTGGAAGACGCCGGCTTTCAGAACGAGCGCCCCCCCTTCGTAAGACTGGCTGAAGAGCAGAGAATAGATCAGCTCCGCGCAGAAATAGCCGGCGGCCGCGAAAAGAATTCCCGATACAAGAGCCGGCAGCAAACTTTTTTTGTACGTCCCTTCGCCCTCCTCTTTGGCAAAGCGCGCCAAAAAGACGAAGCCGCCAAGGTTGGCGAAAGTAACCGCCGTGTAGATGAGCCTGAAAGACGAAGCGTAGAGCCCGGCTTCCTGCTCCCCTTTCAGGAAGAAGACGAGAAACTGCGGCGCGTTCTCATGCAGCAGAACGAGGGCGGACAGCACGGTCAGAAGCAGGACCGGCTTCAAATTTATCTTAGGCGCCGGAACACCGCGGTCCGCGATCTTCCCGTAGCGCAGGAAAAGGCAGAGAAAAAGGAAAATGTTCTCGATTGCTATTGCGGCGGTGAAAGCGCCGGCGGCCGCCATAAGGGTCGAGCTGCCGCTGACGAAAACGAA
>DFCM01000079.1:0-1277 GCA_002366995.1 bacterium UBP3_UBA3054
CACCGCATCGACGACCAGCAGAAGTCTTACTTTTTGAACGAGCAGATCAAGGCTATTGAAAAAGAGCTCGGCAAGAGGAGCTACAGCGAGGCGGACGAATACGTCAGCCGTCTTGGGAAAATGAAATTCCCCAAGGACGTCGCCAAAGCCGTCGACAAAGAGCTGACGAAACTGGACCATATGGCGCCCTTCAGCCCGGAGAGCACGGTGGCCAGGAACTACCTCGACTGGATCTTCGACCTGCCCTGGGGCAAATACTCCCAGGACAAGACCGATCTTGCGGAAGCCAGAAGGATCCTTGACCGCACGCACTACGGGCTCAAGGAAGCCAAGGCGCGCGTCATGGAATTCCTCGCCGTCAAGGTCAAGAGGGAAAAGGAAAAGATCGAGTTCCAAAACGGCGAGGACAGCACTGTGCTCTGCCTGACAGGGCCTCCGGGCGTCGGCAAAACGACGCTGGCCAAATCGGTGGCGGAAGCCTTGGGCAGGAAATTCGTGCGCATATCTTTGGGCGGCGTTTCCGACGAATCCGAGATCAGGGGACACCGCAGGACTTACATCGGCTCCATGCCGGGCAGGATCGTGCAGGCTCTGAAAAAAGCCGGAACGATGAACCCTGTCATACTGCTCGACGAGATCGACAAGATGACTTCGAGCTACCACGGCGATCCGACCGCCGCGCTTCTGGAAGTGCTGGACCCCGAGCAGAACACCGCTTTCAACGACCACTTCCTGGAAGTCGACCTCGACCTTTCCAAAGTGATCTTCATCTGCACCGCCAACATCGAGGACGCCATCCATCCGACTCTTAAGGACCGCATGGAGAAGATCGCCCTGACAAGCTACACCGAAAGGGAGAAGCTCGAGATCGCCAAGAATTATCTGCTTGAGAAGCAGAGAAGGATCAACGGGCTTACGGAAGCGCCCAAGATCAGCGACGCGGCGATCCTGAAGATCATCCGCGACTACACCTGCGAGTCCGGCGTCAGGCAGCTTGACAGGATGCTTTCCCAGGCCATGCGCAAACTGGTCCTGGAAATGGTGACGAAAGGCGAGGAGAAAACGCCCGTTCTCGACGAGGCTTCCATCAGAAGGTTTCTGGGAACGCCCAAGGAATTTCCGGATCTCGAACTTCCGAAGCCTTTGCCCGGCGTGGCCGTAGGCTTAGCCTGGACGGAAGTGGGCGGCGCCATCCTTAAGATCGAAGCCTTGGCCATCAAAGGCAAAGGCGAGCTTATATTGACCGGCCAACTTGGCGACGTCATGCAGGAGTCCGC
>DFCM01000079.1:1435-3905 GCA_002366995.1 bacterium UBP3_UBA3054
CAGCATGACATTCACATCCACGTTCCGGAAGGCGCTATCCCCAAGGACGGACCTTCAGCCGGCATTACGCTGGCCAGCGCGGTCTACTCAGTAATAACCGGCGTTCCCCTGAAGGAGAAGCTTGCCATGACGGGCGAGATCACACTTGGCGGTTCTGTGCTTCCCATAGGCGGCGTGAAGGAGAAATTCCTGGCGGCCCATAGGGCGGGCGTCAGGGAGATAATCCTTCCCAAGCGTTCCGAAGCGGAGCTGGACGACGTGCCGGCGGAAGTTCTGAAGGACCTGACCATCCACAAGGTAGAGACCATGGAGGAAGTCATCTCCATCGCTTTCCCGGAAGGCGCGAAACTGAAAAGGAAGAGCAAAGCGAAACCTAAAAGCAAAACGAAAGGCGCCAGGAAATGAGCATTGACAACATCGACATGAGCCGCGTGCCGAAGCACCTTGCCATCATCATGGACGGCAACGGCCGCTGGGCCAAGGAGCACTCGCTCGCGACCAGGCTCAAAGGCCACGAGGCCGGAGCCCAGACGGTGAGAAGAGCCCTGAAGGCCTGCGACGAACTGGGTATCCGCTATCTTACGCTTTACACGTTTTCCACCGAGAACTGGAAGCGCCCCAAAGCGGAAGTGGACGGGCTGATGGCGCTGCTCAGCCGTTTTCTGGACGCGCACAAGGACGAGCTTTTGGAAAAGGGCATAAGACTGAGAGCGATGGGGGAACGTTATCCTCTTCCCGAACCTCTCTTGGCGAAGCTGGACGGCGTTTGTGAAATGACCAAAGGAAACACGAAGCTCGATCTTATATTGGCCCTCAATTACGGTTCGCGCGCGGAGATCGCCTCGGCGGCCAGAAAGCTTGCTCAAAAAGTGAAAGCGGGAGAATTGTCGCCTGACGAGATAACCGAGGAGAAACTCGCGTCCGCGCTCTATTTGCCTGACGTTCCCGATCCGGAGCTGATGATCAGGACGGGAGGAGAGATGCGCCTTTCCAATTTCCTCCTGTGGCAGCTTTCCTACAGCGAACTTTATGTCACGCAGAAATACTGGCCCGACCTTGAAGTCGAGGACATAATCGCGGCCGTGGCCGCCTATCAGAAACGCGACAGGCGTTTTGGAGAAGTGAAAACATGCTGAAATACCGTATCCCGAGCGCGCTGGCGCTTATCGCCGTTTTTTCCCTGGCCGTCTGGGGGCTCTACAAGCCTTACCTTTTCTATCTGCTGCCACTTTTGTCCTGTCTTCTGACGGTTGCGGCAGTTTTGGAAATGCTAAAGATGACGGGAACCAACGGACCTTACAAGGTATGGACCGTTATCGCTTCGCTTTTTATCCTGATAGGCGGTTATTTCTTCTTCCGCTACCCTGCCCTTCAAAGGATCAAGGTCGTGCTGGGATTCGTGGCGCTGCTCGTTTTCACCGCGACATTCCTCATGCCGCTTGTCATAAATAGGATCGAGGGCGCGATCAAGTCCGTTTCAGCCACGTTTTTGACGCTTCTCTATATTCCGCTCCCAATCGCCATGCTTCTCGGCGTGGCGCTGATCGGATACACTTCCGCCAAGCTTGACGGCAGGTTTTTCCTTCCGTATTTCGTCGCCATCGTCAAGAGCGCCGACATCGGAGCCTACTGCCTTGGGACGCTTTTCGCCAAATCACCCATGGGCAGCCACAAATTCGTGCCGGAGATCAGCCCCAAGAAAAGCATAGAAGGGCTGATCGGCGGAGTTCTGCTCTCCCTTTCCGTCGGTATACTGGGCGCCTTGTATCTTCCGAACGTGTCGGACGCCATGCTGATACTGGGATCCAATATCAGCGGAAACATTGAAGTGGGAAGGATAGTCGGAGCGGCGATAATCTCGCTTATCCTCTGCCTGCTTTCCATCGTGGGAGACCTGGTCGAATCGATCTGGAAACGCGACAGCGGGATCAAGGATTCCGGAAGCTACATCCCGGGCATGGGAGGAATACTCGACGTGGCGGACAGCCTTCTATTGGCGGCGCCTTTCATGTACGCGATAACCCTGACCTTGAGTCGTTTTTAATTGCAATAAAAATCAAAGGAGATAGTTTATGTTGGTCTTAACAGGCGGAGCGGGCTTCATCGGAAGCTGCCTTTTGCAGAAACTCAACGAGAACGGAATATCCGACATCATCGTGGTTGACAACCTCGCCAGCACCGAGAAATGGAAAAACTTGGTCGGCAAGCGCTTTGAGATGTACCTGCAGAAGCAGGAATTCTTAATGCTCATGAGCCAGGGAAAATTGGAGAAGATCGACGCCATCATCCATCTGGGCGCCTGCAGCAGCACGACGGAAAAGAACGCCGATTATCTTATGGCTAACAATCTGAACTACACCAAGGCCCTGGCGGCCTGGTGCCTTAAGAACGGGAAGAAGATGTGGTACGCTTCGAGCGCCGCCACCTACGGCGACGGATCCTTGGGCTACAGCGACGACGACGCTCTGAC
>DFCM01000041.1 GCA_002366995.1 bacterium UBP3_UBA3054
TCCCTGAAGCGGGAAAAGTGCGGCCGCAAAGTCTTTTTCAACATGATGCTGATGGAAGGCTTCATCGCCATGATCTGGGCGGCCGTCGCGATGGGCGTCATGGGCAAATACGGGCTCAGCAACGCCGGCAACGCCAACAGGACTCTGGTGGAGATCGTGAACACGCTGATGGGCGACAAGGCCGGATTCATCGTCATGGCGGGCTTCATAGTTCTGCCTATCACCACGGGCGGCACGACGATGAGGATACTGCGCATCATGCTCTGCGAGCTCCTCAATATCGGTTCCAGCAGAATCGGCAAGACGCTTGTGGGAATCGGCATGGTCGCAGCCTCGCTCGCGCTGCTTTTCATCGTGAAGTTCCAGCCGGACGGGTTCGCCATAATCTGGCGCTATTTCGCCTGGAGCAACCAGATACTCGTCGTCTTCACGCTGGCGGTCGCGACCAGCTGGTGCGTCAAGCAAAACAAGAGCATTCTCTTCACGGTCGTTCCGGGAGCTTTTTACCTTTACGTCGTCTCTAGCTTCATCTTGAACGCCAAGGTCGGCTTCAACTTGAGCTGGGACGCGAGCTATCTTATCTCGGGGCTTTTGAGCCTTGTTTTCATCGCGTTCTTCAGTTTTAAAAAAATAACAAGTAAAAAATCGCTATGATCACATTCTTAATCGGTCTCGCTATTTTAGGTTTCGGCGGCTTCGCCTACGGCCTTTTCATCGAACGTTTCTTCGGAGTGTCGAACCGCAGGCCGCCGTCTGTCACGAAAAGGGACGGCGTGGACTACGTCCCCATGGCTTCCTGGCGCAACGGTCTCATACACCTTTTGAACATCGCCGGAACAGGCCCGATCCTCGGCCCCATCCAGGGCATCCTCTTCGGGCCTCTGGCCTTCATCACGATACCTATAGGCTGCATTCTGGCCGGAGCCGTCCAGGACTACATGGTCGGCATGATCTCCGTCAGGAACGACGGCGAGCAGATCCAAAGCCTGGTGAAACGCTACCTTGGCAAACGCGTGGCGGTCTTCTTCGGGATCTTCGTCTGCTTAGCCGTGCTTTTGTTCGGCGTGACCTGCGTCTATACTCCGGGCGACATTTTCATCAGGGCCGTCATGCACCAGGAAGCCGTTCTCTCCAACCAGTGGCTCTGGGTGGTCTACGGCGTCATCTTCACCTATTATCTCATCGCCACGCTCCTGCCGATCGACAAGATCATAGGCCGCGTCTATCCCTTCATCGGGGCTTTCTTCATCTTCACGGCGCTTTTGCTTTTCCTGTACATCTTCATCATGAGGCTTCCTCTGACCGAGCTGTCCCTTTCCAACTGGAAGGGCCTGAAGCCGCACTTCTTCCCGATCTTCTTCGTGACGGTAGCCTGCGGCATCGCGAGCGGTTTCCACTCGACGCAGGCAACCATCATCTCCCGCACCATCAAAAGGGAAAAAAGCGGCCGCTTCGTTTTCTACAACATGATGCTGCTCGAGGGGTTCATCGCCATGATCTGGGCGGCCGTCACCATGGGCTGCATCAAGCTTTTCGAGCTCGATCCCAACCAGAGCGCGAACGCGCTTCTGGCCTCCATAATCAAGGACGTGACCTTGATCTTCAAATTCGAGCACATGAATCCCCTGAGCAACGCCATATTCCAGATCGTCAACGCCACGGTCGTCATCGGCGTGATAGTGCTGCCTATCTCCAGCGGCGACACGGCTTTGAGAGGATTAAGGCTGATGTTGGGCGAAATGTTTTCCCTTGATCAGAGCAAAGCGAAAAACCGCCTTGTCTTGAGCATCGTTATTTTTGTCCTCACCGCGGCTCTCCTTCTTACCGCTAAGTTCAGTTCCAAGGGCTTCGCCACGCTTTGGAGATATTTCGCCTGGGCCAACCAGACCATCGTCGTCTTCTCCCTCGCCATGGCCACGGCCTGGTGCATAAAGGAAGGCAAAAAGATCTGGTTCACGGTCTTGCCCGGCGCCTTCTACCTCGGCGTGACGTCAAGCTTCATCCTGAACGCTAAAATAGGCTTCAATCTTCCCTGGACAGCCTCTTACTCCATCGCGGCCGTCCTTGTCATAGCCTACGTTTCCTATTTCATCTACAAGAAAAAGCAAGCTTAAACAGTGACCGTACGGGAAAAAATTCTCGCCTTCCTTGAGAAGCACGGCGCGGCTATCGTCTTCACAGCCGCGTCGGTGTTATTCCTCGCCCTGCGATTCAAACTTTTCTTCAAGTACGGACTCTCCCAGGACGAGGTACTGATCATATCCCAGATCAAGACCTGGGATCCCGCGAAGATCTGGCACTACTACGGCTTCAGGGGGCAGGGCTTTTTCCTGCAGCATTACATCTTCTACGTTCTTTCCCTGTGCGGCGTTTTCGCGAGCGTGAGCTACTTGAGGTTCATCTGCCTTGTTGAATCCTTCCTGGGCTTCTTTTTGCTTTTCAAATTCACGAAGAAATATTACGGCGCGCTCGTCTGTTTCGGCGCGCTGCTTGTTTACGCTGTCAGCCCCTACCAGATAATCTACACGCTCTACATCCGCTTCTACGCCCTCGTGATGACGCTCGTCATCGCGGAGTGCTATTTCTACTTCGAGGCGCTGGAAAAAGAGGATTGGAAGAAACTCTGGCTGCCGGCGCTCTTCGCCGCTCTCGCTTACTGCACGCACCAGTTCAGCGTCTTCATTCAGCCGGTCTTTCTTCTGCACTTCCTCTTTTTCTGCCTTGCCCGCCGCCCGAATAAGGCAAACGCGAAATGGTTCGTCTGGGGCGCGCTTACGCTGGCTTTCATCGCGGGCCTCGCTCTCTGCGCTCCCGCCTTGGCAAAAAAGACCGGGTTGATTTTCGGTGCCAAGGACGCCTGGCTGCCGGTGAAGCTCGGCCTGGCCTCCCAGAGGCTGCAGTTCTTTTTCTGGAACGACGCCCTCCCCTTGCGCGTCTGCTCTCTGGTCTTCCTCTGGCTCAGCCTTGGTCTGGCCATTACCGCCAGGATCGCGAAAAGGGAAAAAATGCTTCCGGAGATCTTCCTTGTCTTAGGGATCGTCATCCCCTACTTTTTCCTTAGCCATTTTCATTTCGCGCATTTCTTCGACAAGCGTTATCTGGCTTTCTGGTTCCCGATCTGGACGGTCGCCTGGGTCGTCTGGCTGGAATTCCCGGCCTACGTTTTGGGCAACCTGAGAGTCCTTGAAGGTAAAACGGTGCTGCGCAACGTAAGCGCCGGAGTTTTCTTCCTGGTCTTTCTTATATCCTTCTTCCGCTTCAGCTCCCTCTTTAAGATGCGCTGGATCGAAAGCGGGAACCGCGAGGCCGTGACCTTCCTGGAAGAGCGGGCCGCAAATAAGGATCTTCCCCTTATCCTCATCAGCGAACCGGACGCCGGCTCGCGCAACAACATTCTGCCGCAATATTATTTCGACGTGCTGGACCACAAGGGAGAGGCCTGCCTCGATCTTATGACGGTCATGCGCAAGGGCGCGGCCTATGAAAAAATGGACGAGTCCGCCGTGGTCTGGGCGCAGACCGCCAAGAGGCTCAAAAAGCCCGAAGCTTTCGAGCGCTCCCAGATAGGCAGCCACGAGCTGATCTACGGAGGAACGTTCACCAACTGGCACGACGTCGCCGAGGCCACCGCGAAGGTCATTCCTGAATCAGCAAAACTTATGCCGTCCGGTCCGCTGTATTATGAAGGCGTCCTGGACGTCGGATCGAAGGAGGCCGACGCTCATCTGCTCTCAGGCTTCTCGCACGACGAATTCGTCAGTCCCGAGGAGAACTGGACCTGGTGCGTCGGCACGAACATCACGGCCCGCTTCATGTTCATGGGCTGCACGAACTACTGCGTCGCGGCGCGCGTCAGGGCCATCGAAAAGATGCGGGCCGACTTTTTCCTGGACGGCCAGCCGGTTGGCAGCGCTTCTATCGGCACGGCTTTCACGAACGTTCTTTTCAGGGCGAACGTCATTCCCAAACCGCGGCCCAATGGCGCTCCCCTTCTGCTGAACGTCGTGACGAGCGGAACGAAGGTCCCGGGCCAGGTCGCGAAAGGCGTCTATGACAATCGGCCGCTTTCCCTCTGCTTCGACAAGCTTACGGTCTGTCCCGCGCCGGACGAAGAAGAGCCGGCTGCCGCCATCGGCCTTGCCGACCATAGGCCGAAAGCGCGGGAGGCGAAGGCCGGAGAACCTTTCGAGATCACGGTGCTCTGCGCCAATCTCGGAAAAACGACCTGGAAATGTCAGGGAAACGATCCCACAAGGCTTTCCCTGAGCTGGCAGCATTTCGACCACAAGGAGATCCAGGACGACAGGATCTGGCTTCCCAGGGACGTTCCTCCCGGCGACACAGTAAGGGTGAAGTGTTCGGTCAAAGCGCCAGAAAGATCCTGCAGCGTTCTTCTCCTGGACATGGTCCACGAGAACGTCAGATTTTTCCGACAAGGTTTACTTTTGTCTGTGCAGATAGTAGAATAGAAACAAATACAAGGAGATAGATATGCCATCAAAGATCCCCTTCAACAAACCGTATATGACGGGGCGCGAGCTCGCCCTGATAGCGGACGCCCACGCGTCACTGCACCTTTCCGGCGACGGAAAATACACCAAGCTCTGCAACGCCTGGCTTGCGGAATTATCAGGCGCCAAAGCGGCGCTTCTGACGCACTCCTGCACGGCGGCGCTGGAGATGTCCGCCCTGCTCTGCGACATCAAGCCCGGCGACGAAGTCATCGTCCCATCCTTCACTTTCGTGACGACCGTCAGCTCTTTCGTCATGCGCGGCGCCGTGCCCGTCTTCATCGACATCAGGCCCGACACGCTCAACATGGACGAGACTAAGATCGAGGCAGCCATTACGGAAAAGACCAGAGCCATCGTGCCGGTCCACTACGCGGGCGTCGGCGCCGAGATGGACACCATTGTCGCCATCGCGAAAAAACACAACCTAATGGTCGTGGAGGACAACGCCCAGGGCGTCATGAGCTCCTTCAAAGGAAAACCCCTTGGCTCCTTCGGAAATTTGGCTGCCGTCTCCTTCCACGAGACGAAGAACATTATTTCCGGCGAAGGGGGCGCTCTCTACGTCAACGACGAAGCGCTGATAGAGAAAGCCGAGATCATAAGGGAAAAAGGCACGAACCGCGCCCGCTTCTTCCGCGGCCAGGTCGACAAATACACCTGGGAGGACCTTGGCTCCTCATATCTTCCGAG
>DFCM01000048.1 GCA_002366995.1 bacterium UBP3_UBA3054
TGCGACAAGTGGTCCGAATCCGTTTCCTGCACGCTGGAATGCTCCTATGACGATTGGTGCGCCTACAAGCTTGCCGAAGCGTTGGAAAAGAAAGGCCTGGTCAGCAAAGAGGATGTAGAGTACTTTAAGAAGCGCAGCCAGAACTGGAAGAATCTCATCGATCCCGAGACTGGTTTCGCCAGGCCTAAAAAACTCGACGGCACCTGGAAGAAAGACTTCGACCCGACCAGAGTCGGCGGCGACTTCACGGAAGGCAACTCCTGGCAGTACACCTGGCACGTCATGCAGGATCCCGAAGGTTTGATCGAGGCTTTGGGCGGCAAGGAGAAGGCGCTGGCCAAGCTGGAAGCCCTTTTCGAGCAGGAAGAGAAGAGCGACCGCCTTGTGGACGTCTCCGGCCTTATCGGCGAATACGCGCACGGCAACGAGCCCAGCCATCACGTCGTCTATATGTTCCCGTATTTCGGACGTCCGGAAAAGACCGCGGAGCTCGTCAAGAAGATCTGCGACGAACTCTACGACGACACGCCGGAAGGCGTCTGCGGAAATGAGGACTGCGGTCAGATGAGCGCCTGGTACGTTATGAGCTGCATGGGCTTCTATCCCATGAACCCCTGCGGCGGCGAGTACGTCTTCGGTATTCCGCGCTTCTCTAAGATGACCATCGCGGTCCCGGGCCAGAAGCAGCTCGAGATAGAGGCCAAGGGCATCGAGACCGGAAAGAAAATTAAGAGTGTCACTTTGAACGGAAAGAAAGTGGAAGGCTTCACCATCAACCACTCCGATCTGGTCAAGGGCGGCGAGCTCGTCTACGAATTGGACTAATTTCTACACTTACATTTGAGGATTGATCCCATGAAAGGAAAGATCTTTTTCGCGGCCTTCGCCGCTCTGATCACTTGTCTGGCGGTTGCTGATTTCGTAACCGTCTATGAAAACGATTTCGAGAGCTACCAGCTCGGCGAAGTTAGAAAGCCCGCTCAGGACGGCGCCCCGTTTGTGGAGTACAACGCGCCCACGAACCTCATCTACTGCAACGTGGAAAGCGATTGTGGTGTGGAGGAGTCGAAAGGCGTGCACTTCAACGTCCTGAAAGAGGACGGCCAGGCCGTGACCGGCGGCGCCCAGTTCAACACCGGGATCGATCCCGAGTTGTTCAATGAAAGCTGCGAAGTGATCTATGAGATCGCCTGGCGGCCAAAAACGAACCTCGCCAGCGTGGAATTAACGGACGGCACCAACCTTTTCTTCCGCCTCTTCGCCAACGGCGGCACGGCGCGCAGAGTCTGCTGCACGAACCTTGTCTACACGAAGTCGATCGAACTAAGTGGCGGCGACGGCGAGGTGGGTTTGTCCAACAGTTCCTTCTGCTTCTATAAGATCCACGTGCTTTTCCCGGACGGCAGGATAACCCTGATCGAAAGGGATACCCACGACGGCAAACATTTCGAATCCGTCCAGCCGGAGATCTACGGCTTCCCGAGCGCTAAGCCGACTCACATCGGCGGCGGCATACGTGAAAGAAGCTACGGCGTCAACGACCGCGACGGCTACATCGACAACATCAAGGTCAGCTACGAGGTCATCAGCAATCCCAAGATGAGCGTCTACGGGCAGAACAAGGTCCTCATAAACGACAAGGATCCCGTTCTGACCGTCAGCAACATCGGCACGGGATCCTTCGTGGCCAGTGTGGAAGTGTTGGAAGGCAGCGGATACTTCTCCTTCGCCGAGGATACGGAGAAGATTGGTTCCTTCAACGTGGAAGTGAAGAAGGCCGCAGAACTGCACACCGTCATCGACAGGGAAACTCTGGGCGTGGCGTTCGGCCGGGCGAAAGTTAAAGTGACCGGCGCCGGCAGCGAAGAGATCGTGACCTATTACATCCAGTCCGGCAGCCCCGAGGAAGGGTACATGCTCTACGCCTCCGACTTCGAGGACGTGGTTCTCGGGCCGGTGATCGAGGTGGATCCCAACTGGGTGGCAAGCGGCACCATCGCGGGCTGCGAAGTGGTCCAGGATCCCGAGGCCGGGCAGTGCCTGAAAGTGGAGACCGCGAAGGGCCTGCACCTGAACTGCAACATGCCGGAAGGCATCTCCGACAAGTACGACGTAAGAGTCAGCATGAAAGCCTGCATGCCGAATTATTCCACTTTGAGCCAGGTGGCCTTCGGCACCGACCTCAGCCACAGGCAGGGCGAGTATTCCCTGAGGCCCAAAGCCGAAGGCATAGTCTCCTTCACCTGCGACAACTGCGTCAACACCGGCGCCGTCACGAACCAGGCCTCCACGGACGAGTGGTTCGACTTTTCCTACACCTACAATTCCCAGGTGGAAAACAGAATATGCCGCAGCGCGACTTTTGACGGCTGCGAGTACGAGCTTAACATGCCCATCGATCTTGGCGGCGCCAGCGGCAGCGACAAGGATTTCTTCAACCAGTTCAGGGTCTACGCCTTCACATCCGACACGCTGTTCTACCTGGACGACATCGAGATCGCGCTGGTTCCCAGGGCCCAGGGCAAGCCGCCCGTGATGAGCGTGAGATCCGATTACGACCCCGTGCCCTACAATGTGAACACGGTCCCCATCAAGATCTTCAACGTCGGCGGCGGATCCTTTGATTACAAAGTCTCCATCGTTGAAGGCGCGAACTGCGTCAGACTCTCGAAGTCCCAGGGGACGGTGGATGCCGAAGACAGCATCAGCGCCATCGTCAGAAGAAGCAACATCGGCTTCGGCTTCCATACCGCCACGCTGCGCTTCACCTCCACCACGGAGGGCGTGGAGCCCTTCGACCTGAAGCTGCACATCCAGGCCGGAAACAACGAAGAAGGGTACATGCTCTACGAAAGCGATTTTGATTCTCTTGAGCTGACGGAAGACACGGCCACCGGACTTGTGAACGAACTCAGCGAGCAGGACAGCTGCTGGCTCATTACCAATTCCAAGAATCGCATCGACGTGGTCAAGGATCCGGAGAACGAGGAGAACCAGTGCCTCAAGCTGATGGACCTCAACCACAGCAGCTCCGGCTACCATCTGGCCCTGAACGTGCCGGCCGAGGCGGCGGAAGATTTCGACGTGGTGTACGCCATGCGCCTCCGCATCCCTGACGATTACATCGACGACGAGGAACTGGGCTCGGCCCTGTTCTGCGTCTCGCAGGAGAATTCCAGCCGCAAGTGCGAAGCAAAGCTCTACCTCAACGAGGAGTCCACTGATCTGCCCGTTTACACCCATCTCGAGGACCTGGAGGATCAGGAATGGTGGGACAGGGAGAAGGAGACCGCCGAGCCTGTCATGAACAACGAGTGGTTCAATTTCTACATGCGCTTCAACTGCAAGTTCGTGGATTACGACCACAAGGTGCTTTCCGCTTACAACTTCGGACCAAACGAATACAGTTTTGAGGGCGAGGAAGGCTACCTCACCTATCCCAACGGCGGCATAAAGGATGAAGTGCTGCAGAGGGAGGACCTCACCAAACTGAAACTGTACAGCTATAAGAAGCAGGCGGGCATTCTGCTTGACGACATGAAAGTCTATCTGGTGCCCAAGAGCGCCATTCCTGAGCCTGCTTTCTTCGGATTGCTTCTGCTTGCCGCCGCTTTCGCGATAAGAGCGAAACGATGACGCGAGGGGCCCGCCGGCGGATACTTGACAATGGCGGGCTCTTTTTTGTACACTATGTCTAATAATGATTTCGTGGGCTTATAGCTCAGTTGGTTAGAGCGCGCGCTTGATAAGCGCGAGGTCGTTAGTTCAAGTCTAACTAGGCCCACCATCTTTCTCAGACCTATAATTGCCGGGCGCAGACCTTCGAGTGGGGAATTAACTCAGCTGGTAGAGTGCCTGCTTTGCAAGCAGGATGTCACCGGTTCGAGTCCGGTATTCTCCACCAAAGGATCCAAGCTCTCCTGCAATTTTCGCATAGACAATAAAAACAATTCATCCATACACGGAGAAAAAACATGAAAAAAAGCATGTTGATGGCCGCTCTGGTTCTCGCGGTCGCTTCAAGCAGCGTCATGGCTGGTTGGCAGGAAGAGAAGTTCACCTCTACCAGCGGTGACACTGTCTACTACCATTACAGCACCAAGGTCGGTCAGGACTTCTTTACCATCCTGAAGTCCGTGGGCCCCTCCCGAGTGTACATCACTTTCCAGGGCGTTGGCTACCAGGAATTCAAAGCTTCCGTCGTCAACTGGAAAGCCGGCACCAGGCCCTCTCCCTCTGACTCCTCGGTCGCTGAGGGCGCCATGTCCGCCATCACCTTAACCGACGCCACCATCGGCAACGCTCAGAACGATATTACTTTCTCGGTCTTCCTGGCCGACCGTTTTGTGCGCGGAAAGCTTCCCAAGGTCTCCGTGGTCGTTATGCCGAATCCGGCCTTCAATGCCCACAGCGGCATTTCCCCCAACGTGACCGTGCAGGCTAACAACTGCGACATCGCCGGTGTGCGCGTGGTCTATCCGCCGCGTCCCGCCGACGCCAGTGGCTCCGCTCAGAAGCCTTCCGGTTTGGTCAACGTTCAGGCCGGCACCATCGATTCCAACGTCAACAACTTCCCGGCCCGCAGCTACGGCAACGTGGGAACCATCCACGTGGTGGGTGGCCTCTTCGGCGACTGCAACATCCGCGGCAACTGCGGCACGCTTCTTTCCGAAGCCCGCACCTATAACATCAAGCCCGGCGGAACCAAGACCAAGGTCATCCAGGGCGGCTCCATCGGCGGCAAGCTGATCACCGTCGGCGGCAACCTCGGAACGATTTCCGCCCGCAACGGCCTCGTAGGCGCCGGCGGCGGCACTGCCAACAACCGCATCGTGACCGGTTACGCTGCCACTCCCAAGATCTACGGCCAGAGCGCCAACGTCGGCCAGATCGTTGTGAAGCGCGGCTGGGACAAACCCTGCGTGGTGGCCGGCAGCGAAGTTGGCGGCAACTACAGCTCCACGGCCCCGACCTACTACATCGGCGGTATCAAGCTTTTCCGCGTCAACAACAAAGGCGACGGCGATTACACCGGCCAGACCGGCGCGGTCTTCACCAGCGCCGTGGCTCCCCGCGTGACCGGCAAGATGAAATCTTCCGTCTCCGGTAATACTATCTTTGTACAGAAAAGGGGCAAATGCGACCTCGCCGATTTCGTGAAGTAAAAAAAGAATACGTATTTTGGCTGTTGCCCCGTCTAGGCGGGGCAACGCCTTTGTATAAAGGATGTACTGAATGAAAGAAACGCTGAAAAAACTTGTCGAGCTTCAAAAGATCGATAGCGAAAAGTTAGATTTGAAGTATAAAAGACAAGAAGTGCTCGATGGCCTTGTGGCTGACAGGAACGAATACGAGTCCCTGGAACGCCGCGTGGCCGACGAGAAGCAGCGTCAGCAGGAAATCAGGGATGAAGGCCAGCGCCTGAACCGCGAACAGGCTGTATTGGAGACCAGGGCCAGCGAGCTTAAGAAGAGGCTCGACATCGTAAGGAACACCGCGGAGAGCCAGGCCGTCGGCCGCGAGATCGTCGCGAACGAGAACAAAATGCAGGAGCATTTCGAAAAGGTCGACCGTCAGAATTCCGACCTTGAGGAAAGCCTGCAGAAACTTGCCATGCTGCAGTCTCAGTTCTTTGCCAAGAGGGCGGAACTGGCCGACAAGCTTCCCGGCATAAAAGAGACTTTGGCCGCGATGGACAAAGAGATCAAGAAGGTCGACACCAAACGCAAGGCCCTTTGTTCCGGGATCCCCAGCGTCGTCATGAAACAATACACCGACCTCATAAGGACAAGAGCTCCTTACATGGTCGTTGAAGTCCAGACCACCGACGAGGGCGACTACACCTGCTCCGGCTGCAACATAGGTTTGCCGCCGCAGGTCATCGGCGACATAATCAAAGGGGATCAGCTGGTCTGCTGCGAGAACTGCGGCCGGATCCTTTATCTGGCCGAAAAAGAGGAACAATAAAAAAAGCGGCCCAGGCCGTTTTTTTTTACTTTTGATTTTTGGAGATTCGTCCGGCAGTCGCCCTTCTTCTGAGGGGAGGAAAGTCCGGACTCCTGCATGCGAAACGCCGCGGGAAACCGCGGGACGCCACAAGCGGACGGATAGCGCCACAGAAAATTACCGCCGGGCAACCGGTAAGGGTGAAAAGGCGGTGTAAGAGACCACCGCCGGGAGCGGCAACGCACCGGGCATAGGCAAGCCCCGTTTGGAGCAAGATCGTATAGGGTACGCGGAGGCAACTCCGGGAACGCATGTCTTCCCTGTCGTGCCGGGTAGATCGCGTCAGTTGAATGACTGCCTGCGTCGCAAGACGTAACAGAATCCGGCTTATGGGCGGATCTCCTTTTTTTGGTCCTATGCTTAAACGAATAAAGATCACATTCCTGCTCGTCTTCTGTGCAAGCGCGCTTCTTGCGGCAAGCTATGACGAAAAAGCGGGGGAGGCCTTCAACTCTGGCCTTGCCTGCGTCAGAAGCAACGACTTCCGCTCCGCCATGCGGGCTTTCCGGCAGGCGACGCAGTACGACGCCTCCTTCGCCGCCGCGTATCTGAACATTGCCGCCTGCCACGAGCGCCTTGGAGAATTCGCCAAAGCCAGGCCTTTTTATGAGAAAGCTTTGAAGCTCGACGGCGACAACGCCAATTTCGCTTTTATCTACGCCGGCGCGCTCTTCCGGCACGGCGAAGTTTTCGAGGGTAAAAAGTATCTTGAGAGAGCGGTCTATGCCGACCCCGCGAATCCGGATTACGTTTACGAGCTTGGCGTGATGTGTCTGTGCCTTACGCAGAAAGTGGAGGCGGCCAAATGTTTCAGGGCCGCCGTTGACGTTTCGACGAATTACAGCGCGGCCTGGTTCAGGCTCGGGGCGCTGGAGCTGGAAGACGGGAAAACAAACGAGTCTCTGAGGCTTCTGGAAAAGGTCGAATTAGACTGCGACCTGGCGCCGCAAGCCTATCTTTTGAAGAGCCGCCTGAGGAAAAAAATGGGGGACCTCGACAAGGCCGAGAGCGACGTCAGGATGGCCCTGAAATTGTCGAAGGGTTACGACGACGCTTACCTTACGCTGGCGCAAATTTTGAGAGAGAAAAAAAATTACCGCGAGGCCTGCGAATTGCTCGAGCGCGTGGAACTGAAATCAAGCCGCGGAAACTGGTCTCTTATGCTCGCGCGCCTCTATGAGGAATGGGGCGACGAAATGCTCGCCGCCGGAGAAGCGGAAACGGCCAAAACCCTTTACAGGCAAGGGCTGCGCTTCCTTCCGGAAGATCCTTCGCTGCTTGGGAAAAGCGGATCGCAAAGCGGCTCGAAATAAGGCCCTTCCTTCGCTTTCCGTCGCCCTTGACAATAAAAGTCGTTTCAAGTAGAATATTCTCAAGTTTTATACGGCGGATTTTAGTTTCTTTTCGCCGTGTAAATTCGCATAA
>DFCM01000128.1 GCA_002366995.1 bacterium UBP3_UBA3054
TTAAAAGGAAGACCGCTGAAGTCGGGGCATTGAGGCATAATTTTTAAAGCAGGCTGTTAATGTTAACTTTTTCCAATTTATCGAAGTCCACGGGTTCTTCCGTGTTTGTGTCTTCTTTGATATCGCTTGTTCCCTTGTAGGCGTTCCAGGGCATCTGCCAGACGTACTCCCTTATGAAGTCTTCGCTGTAGCCGCTGGGCCCGGTGAAGCCAAGAAGGGCGATGTCGCCGACGGAGAGGAAGACTCTGGCCAGGCCGTAGAACGTGCCGGTGAAGGGGAAGGTGAAGATGCCCATGGGGGACATGCGGTCATAGTCGTACACGAGGCAGCGGGGATATTCCAGCCAGAAAGTGCAGAGGTTGACCACGCCTCTCATGATGGCGTACGGCGGATTGATCTCGTTGCGCTCCGGGTAATCGATGTCGACCGTGGCAGAAAGATTCTGCGCGAACAGAACGAGGGCGATGAGGATCAGGAAAAGTTTTCGCATATATTTCTCCTAATGATTATTAATCTGATTCGGGCTTGGGCGCGATCCAGTAGGCGTCCCAAATGTACTCGGGGATGTCGCCCCTTATGAATTTGTCGCAAAATCCCAAGGTCAGAACGTTGCCGGTGCCGACGAGCGCTCTGATGCCGGTAAGGCAGGAGCCGAGGACGGGCGCCAAAACTATCATGGAGCGCGGCCTCGCGGTCGCTTCATAAGTGAATGCCCTGGGAACTTCCAGCCAGCAGGTCAAAACAGAAACGAAGCCGTTAAGGAGGCCGTTGTGCTCGCGGTATTCGTCTTCCACGACGACCTGCTCGATGTTGGAGGCAAGAATGGGCGAGCAGAAAATGAGCAAAAGACAGATCAGTTTTTTCATCTTACTTTATCCTTCTGCCTTTGATCGGCGTTTTGGCGGTCGGGCTCGGAACGTAGCCTTCGCCCAGATCTTCCTGTTTCACTTCCGGCTCATTGACGACGGTCTCTTCCGGGGCGCTCTTGGCGTTCGGATAGAAGCCGTAGTCCCACTGTCCCTCCCAGACATAGTCCGGGAAGTTCTCGGCCAGGTCGCGGTCGCCTAGCAGCCCAAGTGTAAGGATGTCCGCCAATCCGGCGCCGCAGCGGCCGAACGTTCCGGCTACGCCGCCGAGCAATCCGACCGGCACCGCAAGGGCCGGATGATACTCGCCGAAAGAGTAGGTGAAGCCGCGGCCGAGTTCGCCCGCGCAGGTAGTAACGTTAACAAAACCGCGGAGAAGCCCCCAGGGCATGCGCTTGTACCATTTCGGACGGCTGTTCAAAAGATATTCGTCGTGAGCTTCCACCGGAGTCATGGAAAGCCTGACGGGAGTTTCCTCCTCTTCCGTAAATTCCTGTTCCAGCGGGGGAACTTCCGTTTCCTCACGGGAGAAGAAGGGGAAATCTTTGACTTCACTCTCGGGGATTACTGGGAGAGTTTCGCTTTTGAGGCCGGCGATGGGTTCTTTTTCCACGGCAGCTCTCTCGAGAGCTCTGAGCGCGTCGTCTTCCGCGAAGGCGTCGCCGTCGGCGAAGACCGGGGCGGCCGCGCAGAGGATGATCAGGAAGAATAAACTTGATTTACGCATGATGATCCTTTGTTTATCGATACCAGGTTTCCAAATATTTTTCTATCGTTGAGCCAAGGCTGTCCCAGCTTTCGCTCTTGGTGTACTGCATCACGTAGCGGAGTCCGAAGTTCGTCGGTTTGGCTTTCCCCAGCAATTCCGGAGGCGTGTCCGGTCCCGCGGGGAGAAGCATGTCCCAGTGACTCGTGGCATAGATGTTTTCTATGCGCCATTTGCCGCCCATGGGCCGCCAGACGATGTCGAGCATGATCGTGCCGGGCACTAGCGGCACCCTGAGCCAGCGCCAGGTGTAGCTGATCAGAGCGTGGGCTTTGCCTTCCTTCGTCTCGTACTTCAGGAATTCGCAGTTCACGCTGTCAGCGTAGTAAGTCTGGGCGAAAGCGAGGACCGGCCAATTTTCGGCTTCCTTTGCGAAAGCCTCCTTCAGTTCCGGCGTGAAGAAAGAGGCGCAGCTCTTCCAGTTCCCGGCCTTCAGGTCGGAAATGAAGAGCTCCGTCGCTTCCTTGGGGGAAGGTTCGCAGGCTGTCAGCATAAACAAGGCCGCGAAAATGGAGGCCAGACGCATCGTTTTCATCGTTTCATTTATAGTTAGTCGTATTATTTATTTTACCAAATTTAGAAAACGAGGCGCAACGCGCTCGAATTCAGCGATAAACGGCGGGTTGTGATAAAATAGACCAAACATATAAAGAAGGATAGATTATGTCAAAATTGAAAGCTGTGCTCTTCGACCTCGACGGCGTTCTGGTCGACTCTCATTACCTCCACTACAGAAGCTGGGACATGCTGGCGAAAGATTTGGGGCTCAATTTCACCCAGAAGCAGGGCGACGATTTCCGCGGCATGGCCAGGGAAGTCTGTCTGGAAAGGATGTTCACGGTCTTCAACGACAGGCCCTTGCCCAGCAAAGAGGAATGCAAGGAACTGACCGACCGCAAGAACCGCTATTATCTCGATCTTCTGCACAACTGCGATCCCGATGAGCTGCGTTTGCCCGGCGCCGTCAGGCTTCTGGAAGACCTTAGCAAGGCCGGCATCCGCTCCGTAGTGGCCTCCGGCAGCAAGAACGCCAAGGACGTCATCCGCTGCGCGAAGCTCGAGCCGTATTTCTACGCCGTGGTCGACAGGATGGACATTATAAAGACGAAGCCCGCTCCCGACATCTTCCTGAAGGCCCAGGAAGTGTCCGGCGCCGCACCCGACGAAGTGGTCGGCATAGAGGACGCCGTGCTCGGCATCGAGGCCCTGAGAGCCGCCGGCTTCAAGTGCGTGGGTGTCGGCGAATACGTTAAGGATTCCGACGCGGATCTTATCAGGCCAAGTATAGCGGAAGTGACCGTAAAGGACTTCCAGACGCTCGTAGAGGGCTAGATCGTGACTTTGAGGGTAAAGATACCGCCTAAGGTGGAAAACATCCTCACGAGGCTCAAGGGAGCCGGTTTCGAGGCCTTCCTTGTCGGCGGCTGCGTCAGGGACGCCTTGCTTGGCATCCCGTGCGACGATTTCGACATCGCGACCAGCGCCAGACCCAAAGACATAAAAAAACTTTTCCCCAAATGCAGGGCGGTCGGCCAGGCCTTTGCAGTCATGCTCGTCGACGGCCTGGAAGTCGCGACTTTCAGGAACGACGGGACCTATTCCGACTACCGCCATCCCGATTCCATAACCTACGCCGACTCGATAGAAGAGGACCTTTCAAGGCGCGATTTCACCGTCAACGCCATGGCCTATGACGGGGATACGATCATAGATCCCTATGACGGCAAAAGCGACCTGGAAAACAGGATCATCCGCTTCGTCAGGAACGCCAGGGAAAGAATGCGCGAAGATCCTCTGAGGGCTCTCAGAGCCTGCCGCTTCGCCGCTAAGATAGACGGCAAACTCGAGCCGAAGACAAGGAAAGCGATAAAAGACCTCGGACACCTTGTCGACATGGTCTCGGTCGAAAGACGCCAGCAGGAACTTACTAAGATGCTGCTCGGCAAGAATCCCGACATCGCTCTGAGACTCGTGGGTGAACTGGGCCTTCTGCCTTATCTTTTCCTGGACCTCGTCCCGAGCATGGGCTGCACTCAGCCTCCGCATCACAAAGAGGACTGCTGGGAGCACGCCCTGCAGACGCTGAAATCCGCAAAAAGGGTAGACCTCCCGCTCAGGCTATCCTGCCTTCTGCACGACATCGCCAAACCGGCCTGCCGAAAAGAGGTCGAAAAGGACCGCTTCATCTTTTACAACCACGACATCCTCGGCGAAAAGATGGTGAGGAAGGCCCTGACGGATCTGCGCTTCTCGAACGAAACGATAGACAAAGTCTCGGAATACACCCGCTACCATATGCGGCCCCTTCTGTATTCCTTCCATATGAAAGACCCCGCGTTGCAGCGCCTCATCGGCGCCCTAAGGCACATTACCATCAGGGACCTGATAAGGTTCATGCTCTGCGACGTCAGGGGCAACATGACCAACAAGGGAAAAGGTTTTTCCTTCACGCTTGAGTTGGCCCGCCCCGTCATGCAGCGCGTCCGCCGCATTGAAAAGGAAAAGAGAGTCCTGCATATCAAGGACCTTCCCGTCAACGGCGACGACCTTATGAAAGAACTCGGCATCCCGCCAGGACCGGAAGTAGGCAAGCTGCTTTCAAAACTCTATTCCATCGCCCTGCAGAAGCCGAAGCTCGCCACCCGCGAGAAACTCCTTTCCGAAGCGAAAAAACTGCTGCTCAAACAATAAATCCTCAGCGCAAAAAGAGCGCATACCCCTAAGCGAACTCACGGAGGACGCAGATCAAGGCCATGCACGCGTAGTCCGTGAGCGAGGGGTATGCGCTCTTTTTGCGTTTGAATTTGTTCTCGCTTACTTCCTGCGGAGGAAGAGAGCGGCGAGGGCCAGCAATCCGAAGAAGGCCGGTTCGGGCACGGTGTGCCAGCCGATGTTCTTGTAGAGGTCGCCGGGCATGGTGGAAGTCAGAATGTAGCCCGCGACTTCCTTGAGCTCGGGGTTGTTTTCGTCAACGACAAAGTTTTGGCAGTTGTTGAAAGTAACTTCCGCGTCCCTGATGTCGCTTGCGTTGCAATCGTAGAAGATGGAGTCGCTGATCACAACGTCGTTGTTGTCTTCCACGGTGAACGGCATGTAAGCGGAGTCTACGAGTATGTTGTTAAAGACGTAGCCTTCGCCGGCGCCCCAGGGCCAGTCGCCGATGTAGATGGCCGGCTGGTTGTTGGCCTTGTTGCACTTGACGGTCAGGTAGCTGATCACGCAGTCTTTGTCTTGGTTGAAGAAAATGGGAGTGTTGCAGTTGGGAGCTTCCACGGCCATTCTGTAGACCGTCAGCCGCGTGACGCTGTAAACGGAGAAGGGGCGGATCGCCTTGCCGTCGGTGCCCATTTCGCTGTATATGGCGACGTTGCTTACGCTCATGTCAGAGCAGTTGCAGGCGCAGATAGCCCCGTTCATGTGCCAGTTGTAGTGGTTCACATGATGCTCGGTGCCGTAAGCCCTGACTGTCAGGTTCTGAACTGAAGCGCCGTCCCTTTCCATGCGGATGCCGACGTAGCCGGCGGGGACTATGATGGTGGTCTTGTCGGGTCCGGCGCCTTTCAAGGTGACGTTCACGGCCCTGAAACACAGGGCGGTCATGCCGGCGCCCCAAATGTCATACTGGTTGTTGAAATCGGCTATGGAATATTCGCCGGCAGCCAAATTGACAGTCTGTCCGGCGACCACGTTCTCCATGGCTTTGGTCAGGTCTCCCGTGGGATCCTCGGGGGAGAAACCGGAACCGGTGGCGCCGGGAGCAACGTACCAGGGGCCGTCGTGCAATCTGGTAATGTGCATCTTGAAGACGCCCTGAGAATTGTCATAACCGTCCCAGCAGATGTAGTAGGTTATGCCGCCGGTGGCTTTGAGTTCATAGTGCTCGTCAATTGTGGTGTCCTGAGTCTCGACGATTGCGGTCAGATTGGCGAAACTCAGTTCGCCCGAGCAGGTATAGATGCTCAGCATGGCGTCGAAGCCGGAGAGAGCGCCGGATCCGGTGTCGTCGATCCTGTAAAGACCGTCAAATTCGGGAGTGAACTTATACCAAACTGAACATTTGTGCTGTGAGTTTTCGCCGGATTCAACGGTGGCGCCTTCATTGGTTCCTTTGAAGGTGCCTTCCCCGACTTCAACGGCTTCGGACAGATTGTCGTTGTTGAGGACGGTGACGGGACGGACGCAGGCGATTGTGTATGGTGTGCCGCAGAACACGTCGCCGTTTTTGAGAACGAGCGGACGGATATGGTCGCTCTTAGAACCTTCCTCGATTTGGTAAGTCCAGATGACGTCGCCGTTGAGGAGATACTTGAGGAAGGAACCGTCGTCGCCTTCGGTCACGGCGTACAAGCCGCCGTCGTTGACCGGCACCACGCAGTTGCGGACATGCCCGATTCTGTTTTTCCAAATGGGGAAGCCGTATTTGGCTGAGAGGGCCATTACGCCGTCCTGATAGGAGACATATATGATGTCGCCGCTTAGATCGATCGCCAAACCGCCGTCGTCTCCGGTCCTGGCGTCGAGTTCGGTTTTCCAGACTTGTTCACCGTTTTCGTCGAAGGCCAAGACATGGCCATTGTTTTCCCCGGGTCTGGTGATGCAGAAGACCGTGCCGTCGGATCCGACGATCGGTTCGCGGCAGGACATGTTGTCGTCGTTTTCGGTCTCGGCGTTCCAAGCCAAGGTTCCGCTAGCGGTGTTGACAGCGACGACTTTGCTGTTGTCTTTGTAGTAGACTTTCGAGCCGTCTGGGCTGAAGCTCACGCCGTTGCCGGCCCAGCCGTCGGAGCAGTCGGCATCCTCATAGCGCCAGGCCACAGTGCCGTCGGAGTTGACGGCGAAGAGGCCTTTCATGGACACTTTCACGAAGGCTTTGCCGTCATAAAATTTGACTGCGCTGCTGGCGAGGCGGCTGCCGTCCTCGGCCAGTTTGACGGTCCAGACGTTTTCCCCGGTCGCGACATTGAATTTGCAAAGGTTGGCCTGCTCGTCGCAAACGTAGAGATATCCGTCGTCAGTAATGGTTGGCGCTCCGTTGTCCCAGCTGGGCTCGGTCGCGAATTCGGTGACTTCGCCGGTCTCGACGTTGATCTTGAGGACCGTGGCGTTGGGCGAAGGATCGTTGGAAAGATAGAGGAATCCGTTGTATTCCACGGCGGACCCGCAGATGTAATACGGCTGGAAGTAATCGTTTTTCCAAACTTCGGAAAAGCTGTTGCCGCCGTCAACGGCAATGTTTCCGGACCCCTGGAGATCGTAGCCCAGAGTGGCGGACGCTTCGGAAGCCTCAGCCTTTGCGCTGAAGAATAAGGCAAGCACGACGGCCAAAGACAAGCTGAAAAGTTTTTTCATTTTTAACTCCTTGATAAAAATGTTATGCAGTTATTGGTATATGTTATCACAAGTGTGCGACAAAAATATAGTGCGAAAAAAATCTTCAGCGCAAAAAAGCGTATTGTCGCAAAGTCGGCGTAAGCCCCGCCGCTCACGGACTACGCGCGCGTGGCCTTGATCAGCGTCCTCCGTGAGTTCGCTTAGGGGTATGTGCCTGGCTCGCGCCGCGTCTTATGCTTCCCGTCAGGAAAAAACAAACCCCTCAAGATTTTGTTACGAAGTAAAATCAAGAGGGGCTTGTTTTTTCTGACGGGAAGCAGAACTGCGCGCTGTTTGCCAAGGACATATGATCTATCGCCTCGGAAAGGCAAATAAAAAAGCTCCCGAAAAGATCCGGGAGCTTTTTTGTAGCCTAAGCTAGATCGTGCTTACTTCCTGCGGAGGAAGAGAGCAACGAGAGCGAGCAAGCCGATGACGGCGGGCTCAGGGACGGTGCCGGCCTTGACCAGCTCGACCTTGAAGTCGTCGATGTAGTAAAGGGCGCTGCCGCTCCAGGTGTAGTTGCGGATCTCGGTGGTGTAACCGGCCGTGCCCCAACCGTCGCCCAGGTTGAGCGGCTTGTTGATGTCGTACTGGACGCCGTCGAAGACGATGTAGCGGCAGACGGGGTTCTCAGGATCGGTGTTGAAGCTGTAACTGAAGGTGAACCACTTGTCGTAGTCGGCGCGGTTGGTGATGTCAACGCCTTCCACGTTGTCGGCGGTGAACCTGATGCCGTCGTCGCCGTGTCTCACGCTGTATTCGCCGTAGCGTCTTTCAGCGGTCAGTTCGGTGCCGAAGGTGATGGTGGACTTCGGAGCTTCGCTGGGGTACTTGACTCTCATGGAGACCTTGATGTCGTAGGTCTTGTAAGCTTCGGGATCCATGGCGATCTTGGTGTGGAGGGCCTGGGCCTGGCCGATCTTAAGGACGCGGTTGTCCTCATCGTCGGGGTCTTCCATGACTAAGCAGTTGTTGACGGTGCCGGCCGCGACCCAGCAGGGCTGGTCGAGGATGGAGCCGTCTTCCATTTCTTCAAAGTCGGTGGTGTAGAGGCCGAAGCCGCCGCCGCGGGTGCCGCTCTGAATGACGAAGTTCTTGTCGAGCTGCTGGCTTTCGGTGGAGAAACGCACGGTGGCGAAACCGGTGCCGGTGCCGAGCATGTAGCGGTCGATGGAGAAGGTCAGTTCTTCAGACTCGCCGGCGGCGATGGGGAACTGCTTGTAGACGGTGCCGCCGATCTTCAGCCAGTTGCGGCCTTCCAGGATCTCGACGGTCACGTCGCCGCTGCCGATGATGCCGCGGACGGTGGCAGTGAAGTTGTTGTCGACGTCGCTGTTGTTGAAGGGGACGACTTCGTCAGCATCAACGGTGATCATGGGGTCGTCGGAGAAGGTCACCAGGATGTCGTCGATGGAGGCGCCGGTCCTGTTGTTGGCGCCGTAGGGCGGCTCGAAGACGCCGATGCAGATGGCCTTGATGTTCGCGAGATTAAGGGTGGTGCCGATGGCCGGGGTGAATTCGGAATCGCCGAACTGATAGGCCAGGATCTCGCCGCTGGGGCAGACGACCTTCAGGGTCAGGGGCTTCAGAACGTTGAAGGTGTGGGGGAAGCCGTCGCCGATGGCGGCGTTCTCAGCGTTCCTCAGGTGGACGTTGCCGCCGTTGGCGAAGAAGTAGTTCTCGAAAACGCCGGGGTAAGCGTCGGTTTCCTCATCGCCGTTGCCGAGGGCGAAGCCGCCCATGTTGGAGTGGCAGCAGAGCTGGCAGGTAATGGTCAGGATGCCGCTCTGAGAGATGTAGTTCTCGATCTCGGGGATGGTGATCCAGACGCCGCCGCGCTGGCTCTGACCTTCTTTTTTGACTTTGCCGGACCAGAGGGCTTTGGCGCCGTTCACGCACTCGTTGGTGACGTTGCAGTAGAACTGCTCGGCGTTGGCGGAGACGTAGGTGCCGAAGCCGCGCATGTTGCGGGCGTCGCCGTATTCAAGACCTTCGAAGTCCTGATCAAGCAGAGTGGTGGTGGTGCCGAAAACGGTGCCGGCGATCGCCACTAAGGCAAGTAAAGTAAGGAAACGTTTCATGTTTCTCCTTGGTA